>CAYWAV010000021.1:19059-47337 GCA_964456225.1 uncultured Chitinophaga sp.
TGCATTGGGGTCATTCATCATGTCAATCCAATAAGGATGTTTTGAATAATTTGGTGTTTGCTTGTTCTTTTGAGAGAACCCCAGGGTGCTTATTAATAGCATTGAAAACACTATGAATAAAATTTTTTGAGAGATTTGTTTCATTATAAATCGTATTTTGTTTTGACTAAATTAATCAGCGGACTGTTTTTTTACAAGCACAAAAATCGAAATTATTAGCAATTGGTTATGTTAAGCCATCTAATTTTTGCAATAAAAACAGCACTTTAAAAGGGTTTATACGATTAATTTTATCTTCAATTTTGTAAAAACTGATTTAATCCGTATTTTTATAGAATATTAGAACGATTATTTATGGAAGATGCAAAACAATTAGAAGCTTTTGAAGCAAAAATTGCTTCGGGACAAAAAATAGAGCCTAAGGATTGGATGCCTGAAGCGTATCGCAAACAATTGATTCGTATGATGAGTCAACATGCGCATTCCGAAATTGTTGGAATGTTGCCTGAAGGAAACTGGATCACCCGCGCTCCCAACTTACGCAGAAAAGCTATTTTATTGGCAAAGGTGCAAGATGAAGCTGGACATGGTTTGTACCTGTATAGTGCTACCGAAACATTGGGTATCGACAGATCCGAATTATTAGCACAATTACATTCAGGAAAAGCAAAATATTCCAGCATTTTTAATTATCCAACCTTGACTTGGGCCGATATCGGAGCAATCGGTTGGTTAGTGGATGGTGCTGCAATTATGAATCAAACTGCTTTGGCGCGTGGTTCTTACGGACCGTATTGCCGTGCTATGGTTCGTATTTGTAAAGAAGAAAGTTTTCACAACCGTCAAGGATATGAAATCATGATGCATTTAGCTCAAGGAACTCCTGAGCAAAAAGCATTGGCACAAGATGCCTTGAACCGTTGGTGGTGGCCATCTATTATGATGCTTGGTCCAAGTGATGATCAATCTCCAAACTCTGATCAGTTGATGAAATGGAAAGTGAAGATGGAAAGCAATGATGCAATTCGTCAGCGTTTCATCGACAGAACAGTGCCTCAAGCAGATTTTATCGGATTAACAATTCCAGATAAGGATATGAAACTGGATGAAAAAACAGGAAGCTATACACACGGACCAATTAATTGGGATGAGTTTTTTGATGTTATCAAAGGAAACGGACCATGCAATGCCAATCGTTTGAAAGCTCGTGTTGATGCAGATAAAGAAGGTGCTTGGGTTCGTGAAGCAGCAGCAGCTTATGCAGCGAAACGTTCAAAAGAGAAGTTAGTAGCTTAAATAAACAAATTTTAGAATTCTAGAGTTGTAGAATTCTAGAATTCAAAAATTCAAAAATTCAATAATTATTATGGAAGATTCACAATGGCCGGTATGGGAAGTATTTGTACAAGCAAACCCCGGAATATCTCACAAACATGTTGGAAATGTACATGCAGTAGATGCTGAAATGGCAATACAAAATGCACGCGATGTGTATACACGCAGAAGCGAAGGAATTAGTATTTGGGTAGTGCCAGCAAATGCAATATCGGCATCTAGTCCTGAAGATCAAGGAGCATTTTTTGAACCTTCAAACGATAAAGCCTATCGCCATCCAACTTTTTATAAAATTCCGGAAGGAGTAAAATACTTATAGTTTAAAGTTGGGAAGTTTAAAGTTTAAAGTTTGTGCTTTTTAACTTTTGGTTTTCCAACTTTAAACTTTGAACTTTAAACTAATGATACAAGAAGCAAAATTTGAATACTTACTTCGCCTGGGCGATAGCAGTTTGGTCATCGGACATCGTTTGTCGGAGTGGTGCGGACATGGACCTATTCTGGAAGAAGATATTGCGATGATTAATATCGCTTTGGATTTTGTTGGCAATGCAACTTCACTTTTAGAGTATGCAGGAAAAATAGAAGGCAAAGGTCGCAACGAAGACGACTTGGCATTTATGCGTGGCGAACGCGAATACAGAAATTTGTTAATCACCGAACAACCAAATGGTGATTTCGCAAATACAATTGCTCGTCAGTTTTTATTTGATACTTATATGTTTTTTCTTTACGAAGAATTAAAAAGTAGTAAAGACGAAACCATTGCTGCCATTGCTGTAAAAACGCATAAAGAAATCACTTATCATTTACGTCACACATCTCAATGGATGTTGCGCTTGGGTGATGGAACAGCAGAAAGTCACCAACGTTTACAAAATGGGGTGAATGATTTATGGATGTTTACTTCCGAAATGTTTGACATGGATGAGGTGGATGCTATTTTAATTAAAGAAGGAATTGCTCCCGATCTAAATAAAGTAAAAGCTAGTTGGGAAAAACAAGTGAAAGAAGTTTTCGCAGAAGCAACCTTGATATTACCAGAAACTAAATTCAAACAAAAAGGAAGCAAAGAAGGAAAACACAGCGAACATCTTGGATTTTTGTTAGCAGAAATGCAATACGTGCATCGCTCTTTCCCGAATGCTAAATGGTAAGTTCTCAACACAGAGTTCACTGAGCAAACCAGTTACACGGAGTTTTTATTTTTTTGCTAAACTGATAAAGTTCTATTATTGCTCAAAGAATCATGTTTGCCTCGAAGCATTCCCCCTTTGGAAAAGGGGGTTAGGGGGATTCAGCTAATCATCATTCCAATGCCAATTACTTTTTCCAAAGACGAAATTTTTAAACTCCTTTCAGAAATTCCTGATCCGGAAATTCCTGTTATCAATATTGTTGAATTGGGAATTTTACGCGATGTGAAATTAACAGACGATTTATGTACAGTTGTAATCACTCCTACCTATACAGGTTGCCCTGCAATGAAAGTAATTGAAGATGATATTAAAATCAAACTCAAAGAAATTGGAATTAAAAATGTAAAAGTGGAGTTGGTATATTCTCCTGCATGGACAACCGATTGGATTTCGGATGAAGCAAAAGAAAAATTAAGAGCTTACGGAATTGCCCCTCCTGATCATTCTTCGGTAGATAAAAAAGTTCTTTTAGGAAAAGCTCGCGACTTAAAATGTCCGCTTTGTGGCTCTATACATACAGAAATGATTTCTCAGTTTGGGTCAACCGCCTGTAAAGCGCTCTATCGTTGCCTCGACTGCAAAGAGCCTTTCGATTATTTCAAGTGTCTGTAAGTTTTTTTTCGATAAATTGAACTATATTTACTATAAAAATGGATAAATTGACTTCGAATGTCTAGTCTCGATAATAAATCAATTCCAGGAATCCTTAATAATTTTACGGAAGGGCTTGTATTGTTAAATGCAAAATACGAAATTGTTTTTTGTAGCGACCTGTTTTTGTCATTGCTTGGACATTCATCCGAAGAATTAATGAATAAATCGGTTGAGCATATTTTTCCTGAAAAAAGGAAAGAATTAAAATCTATTTTTTCTTCTGCAGAATATTCAGAATCCATTGTTTTTTATGCTGTTGTAAACAGAAATAACAATAAACCATTTACTGCTAGAATACGGATTGTAAAGAATACAGAGACGGATAAGGATGTAAAATACATTGTTTACATCAAAGACAATACTCCTTATCAGCGGATACGTAAAGATATTCTTCGTAAAACTTTAACAGTTGAGCATCTTTCCAAATCAAGAAAAATTCGTGATGGAAAATTGGATGAATCCATTTTTGAAATTTTAGAAATGGCTTCCAGAGCCATGAATACTCAAAGAGTAAATGCTTGGGTGTTTGATAAAGGACATTCACAAATTCATTGTATTGGCAATTTTGATGCTGTTAAAAATAAACTGGTTGATCAAAAAGATTTGCCACGTATAGCGATGCCAAATTATTTTAAATTGTTTGAAACAGAAAAAATAATTATTACAGTTGATGCCCATAAGGACAAAAAAACAAGTGAGTTGTTGGAGATATATTTGAAACCACACAATATTCATTCGTTGATGGACATTCCAATTCGCATTGAAGGTGAAATGATTGGCGTTGTTTGTTTTGAACATACTAAATCAAGTCGCGAATGGAATCTGCAGGAACAAAAATTTGGTTTAGTAATCGCGCAAATGATTTCTCTTGCCTTAGAAACGAGTGGAAAACAAAAAACCAGAACCGATTTAGAACATGCATTAAAAGAGCAGAAAGTATTGTTGCAAGAAGTACATCATCGTGTAAAAAATAATCTAACCATTATTGCTAGTTTACTGAATTTGCAAGCGAATAAAGCAAAAGATGAATATCATAAAACCTTGTTTTATGAATCACGCAATCGTTTAAATTCTATCGCAACAGTACATCAACTATTATATCAATCAAAATCATACGCGAGTGTTAACTTTAAGGAATACTTGGAAGAAGTTCTCAAAAATATTCAGGATTCATTTGCTTCCGACTCACAAGAGGTGATTATAAAAAAAGGGATTAATTATGTAGAATTGGATGTTTCTACTGCCATCCCACTTGCTCTTATTGTAAATGAACTTGTCACGAATTCCTACAAACATGCCTTTGGGAAGTTGAAAGAAGGAACAATTGAAATTTCACTCATCGAAAATAACAAAAAGGTCTTTCTAAGAATAAAAGACTCTGGTCCCGGTTATGATTTTCAAAAAACTTGCGAATCCTCTGTTGGATTGGACATTGTGCATGGTTTGGTAGAGCAAATCAATGCAACTTTAACTTATGATAATCAGTCGGGTTCCACCTATGATATTAGTTTTACTAAATCATAACAATTCCTCTTTTTTTATCGCCTAAATGCCCTTATATTTGGTTAATAAATCAAATAATATGACATTCATTATTTCTGAAATTGAAGGAAGTGTTTTGAAAATTAAACTCAACCGTCCTGACAAATTTAATAGTTTCAATCGTGAAATGGCTTTGCAATTGCAAGCCGAACTAGATAAAGCCGCAACTGATAAAAACATTCGTGCAGTCTATTTAACGGGAGAAGGAAAAGCATTTTGTGCAGGACAAGATTTATCAGAAGCAATGGATGTAAATGGTCCAGGTATCGAAAAAATTGTGCGCGAACATTACAATCCAATCATCGAAAAAATAAGAAATCTTGAAAAGCCTGTTGTTTGTGGTGTAAATGGTGTAGCTGCCGGAGCGGGAGCGAATATTGCTTTGGCTTGTGATGTGGTGATTGCTGCTACTTCTGTCGCTTTCATTCAGGCATTTAGTAAAATCGGACTTATCCCCGATAGCGGTGGAACATTTATTTTACCTCGATTAATTGGTTTCGGAAAAGCATCTGCATTGATGATGTTGGGTGATAAAGTTTCAGCACATGATGCTGAAAAAATGGGAATGATTTACAAAGTAGTGGAAGATGAAAAACTACAAATAGAAGGATTTGAAACTGCGAAAAAATTAGCAGAAATGCCTACAAAAGCAATGGGCTTCACAAAAAAGTTATTGAACGCTTCCATGACGAATAATTTAATTGATCAGTTAGAATTCGAAGCTGATATGCAAGTGCATGCAACCGGAACCTATGATTACACAGAAGGTGTAAGCGCATTTTTAGAAAAACGAAAAGCAATATTCAAAGGAGAATAGATTATATGAAACAAATTGGAATAGTAGGCTCTGGAGCAATGGGTGCTGGAATTGCGCAAGTGGCTGCAACAGCAGGTCATCAAGTGATTGTGTACGATAACAATCAAGTGGCTCTTGATAAAGCTAAAGCGAATTTGGATGCTACTTTGAAAAAGTTGGTTGAGAAACAAAAACTCACTGATGAAAAAGCGAAATCTATTTTGTCTAACACTCAGTTTGCATCTGATTTAAATCAATTTAAAAATTGCGGACTCATCATTGAGGCAATTGTGGAAAATATTGATGTAAAGCAAAAGTTGTTTTCGGAGATGGAAGCAATTGTTTCTGCTGATTGCATTTTGGCTAGTAATACCTCTTCATTGTCTATCGCATCCATTGCGTCTGCTTGTAAAAAAGCAGAACGTGTAATTGGCATTCACTTTTTTAATCCCGCTCCGTTAATGCCATTGGTGGAAATTATTCCGGGTATTCTTACGGATGAAGCAATTACGGCAGAATCAAAAAAAATAATCGATAGCTGGGGAAAAGTCACTGTTCTTACAAAAGACACTCCTGGTTTTATTGTGAATCGTGTGGCACGTTCCTTCTATGGTGAATCCATTCGTATTTATGAAGAAGGAATGGCGGATTTTGCAACCATCGATTGGGCTTTGAAAACTTATGGTGGATTTAAAATGGGGCCATTCGAATTAATGGATTTTATTGGAAACGATATCAATTATAAAGTAACGGAAAGTGTATGGACCCAATTTTTCTTTGAGCCACGCTTCAAACCATCCTTGACTCAAAAACGATTGTACGAAGCAAAATTGTTTGGTAAAAAATCGGGGAGAGGGTATTATAATTATGCTGAAGGAGTTGGAATGCCTAAGCCGAAACAAGATGAAACACTCGGAAAATATATTTTCAATCGTGTGATTTCTATGTTAATCAATGAAGCAATTGATTCCTTGTATTTGCAATTGGCAACTAAAGAAGATTTGGATCTAGCCATGACCAAAGGAGTGAATTATCCAAAAGGCTTGCTGAAATGGGCCGATGAAATTGGGTTGAAGAATGTGTATACGTCTTTGGACGTGCTTTATGAATTATACAATGAAGATCGCTACCGACCATCCATCCTTTTAAAGATGATGGTGAGAGATGAAAAGAAATTTTATTCATAATAAACTCTTTTGCCTTGCTCTTTCTCGATTCCGATCGAAATGACAAGGCAGAGTGTCGCTTCGAGCGGAGTCGAGAAGAGATATACTAGGAAGTAAATTGAAATAAAAAATAAATTTGCTTACTAATTAATTTCTTTACTATATTTGTCCCATGCAAAAAATGAACAATACAAATTATTATCAAATTCGTGGCTCCCGCTCCGGAATGGTAATCTATTGTTCATAGTCTAAGAATATCCTAAACAACAATATAAAAGCCTATTTCGAAAGAAATGGGCTTTTTCGTTTTTAATCCTTCAATCTTACAATTTTTAATTTTTAATCTTTAATCAAATGAAACCAACACAACAGATTTACAGTAATTACACAGAAAATGATTTTCTGGTATGGAAAACATTATTTGAACGTCAAATGGAAATTCTAAAACCAATTGCTTCAGTAGAATTTCTAAAAGCATTGGAAAAAGTAAAATTTTCCTCCGAAAAGATACCCGACTTTTTGGAAGTTGATGCTTTACTTCAACCGCTAACAGGCTGGAGCATAGAAACTGTTCCGAACATCAGCCCACAGAAAGAGTTTTTTGAATTTCTTTCTCAAAAGAAATTTACATCCACTTGCTGGTTAAGAACAATGGAACAATTGGATTATTTAGAAGAGCCCGATATGTTTCACGATGTGTTTGCGCATGTTCCTTTGTTGAGCAACCACAGTTATGTTAATTTCTTTAAAGGTTTAAGCGATATAGCTTTGAAGAATATTGATAATCCTAAAGCAATTGAATTGTTAGGAAGAATCTATTGGTTTACTATAGAGTTCGGATTGATTATAGAAAATGACGACATCAAAGTATATGGTGCTGGTATCATCTCTTCAAAAGGAGAGTCGGAATTTTGTATGAATAAGAAGGCGGTGCTGATCGAATTTGATGTAGATCTGATTATGAATACCGACTTTAGGACAGATGTGATACAAGAGAAGTATTTTGTGGTCGAATCCTTTGAACAGCTCTATAATTCACTACCAGAGATAGAAAAGCAGCTTAAAAAGGTGTTGGAAAAAGAGCTGGATTTTGTTCTGTAGAACAATTCTTTTGGTAACTTTGTTACATGTCGAAAGAACTCGCAAATAAGATCGTTAATAAGATGATGGCTGAAGATAAATTCAGTCAGTGGCTTGGTATAGAAACTGTTTTGATAGAACAAGGTCATTGTATTTTGAAGATGAAAGTACGTGACGAAATGGTAAATGGTTTTGGAATTGCACATGGCGGAATCGCATTTTCATTTGCAGATAGTGCACTCGCTTTTGCATCCAATGCTTATGGAAGATTAAGTGTTGCACTCGAGTGTTCCATTTCTTTTGCTGTTGCTGTGAATGTAAACGATGAATTAACTTGTGAGGCAAGAGAATTAAGCCTAACAAATAAAACAGGAACGTATCACATTGAAATTAGTAATCAAAAAAAGGAAAAAGTAGCTTTCTTTAAAGGAACGGTATATCGTACGAGTAAAGAATGGGAAGTATAAATAAATAATTTAAGATAAATGAGAACTCAGGGCTCTCTGTGAAACTCTGAAAACTCTGTTTCTCTGTGTTGAAAAATACTACAATATGAAAAACGCATACATCATTAACGGAGTTCGTACTCCAATCGGAAATTTCGGAGGAACATTATCTACTGTTCGTACAGACGATTTAGCAGCAATTGTTTTGAAAGAATTAATAAAACGCAATCCAAGCATTGATGCCAAACAAATTGGCGATGTGCTTTTGGGCTGTGCCAATCAATCGGGTGAAGACAATCGTAACGTTGCGCGTATGGCTTTGTTATTAGCAGGATTGCCTTATCAGGTTCCTGGTGAAACAGTCAATCGTTTGTGTGCTTCTGGTTTATCTGCTTCAATGGCTGCTGCTCGTAGTATTATGATTGGTGAAAGTGATTTGATGATCGCTGGTGGTGTAGAAAATATGACACGCGGACCATGGGTGATGTCGAAAGCAAGTTCTCCATTTGGTCGCGATCAACAATTATTTGATTCTTCTTTTGGTTGGAGATTCATCAATCCGAAGATGAAAGAATTATACGGAGTGGATGCAATGGGTGAAACAGCAGAGAATTTAGCCGACAGAGATAAAATTTCAAGAGAAGATCAGGATAAGTTTGCAGTATGGAGTCAGCAAAAAGCTACCGCTGCTCAAGCAAAAGGACGATTTGCAAAAGAAATTGTTGCAGTAGAAATTCCACAGAAAAAAGGTGACCCGAAAATATTTGATAAAGATGAATTTATTCGTCCTGATACAACCATAGAAGGGTTATCAAAATTAAAAGGTGCATTTAAAAAAGAAGGTGGAACAGTAACAGCAGGAAATGCATCTGGATTAAATGACGGAGCTGCTGCAATATTATTAGCATCTGATGATGGAATAAAAAAATACAATTTAAAACCATTGGCGAGAATTGTGTCTTCCGGTGTTGCAGGTGTTGAACCCCGCATTATGGGCATTGGTCCGGTTGAAGCCAGTAACATGGCTTTGAAACGTGCAGGATTAACAATGAAAGATATTGATATTATTGAATTGAATGAAGCATTTGCAGCGCAATCTTTGGCTTGTACTCGTGCTTTTGGATTGGCAGATAATGATTCAAGAATTAATCCAAACGGTGGAGCTATTGCATTAGGTCATCCTTTGGGAATGAGCGGAGCAAGAATTTTAAATTCTGCTGCAATTGAATTGAACGAGCAAAATAAACGTTACGCTTTGGTGACGATGTGTATTGGAGTTGGACAAGGGTATGCGGTAATTATCGAACGAGTTTAATTGATTATATTAGCTCTATTATGCAGAATAAACTAACACCAAAATTTGAAAAACGTATTTTTTGGGATGTAAATTTCGAGGAATTAGATTATAACAAATATGCCAATTGGGTAATTGAGCGTGTGTTTGATCGTGGTGATGTGGAAGATATTAGACAATGTAGAAGATATTATGGTGATGATAAAATAAAAGAAGCATTACTTAATGCAAAATTTATTTCATTAAATAGAATCTATTTAGCTGCGGCAGTTATTGATGAACCGATACAAAAATTTAAATGTTATATACTTCGACAGTCGAACCCAACACTTTATCCTTATTAAAAAAAATAATGGAGTTTCCCGAATTAAAGAATTTTTCTTTAGTTGGTGGCACTGCGTTATCTTTAAAGTTGGGACATAGAATCTCAATTGACTTAGATCTGTTTAGTAATGTTAGGCCAGATATTTCACAAATAAATTTGTTACTTGAAGCTAGGTTTGGAAGTGATTTTATTAATGAAAATCTACATACGGATTTTGCAATATTTTGTACTATTCATAATGTGAAAGTTGACATTCTCCATTATCCTCATTTACCAATTTCAGAAATTGAAATTATTGATGGTATTAGGATGTATAGTAACAAAGATATAGCTGCAATGAAAATAAATGCGATATTGGGACGAGGACAAAAAAAGGATTTTTTCGATTTAGCTGAATTATTGCAACATTATTCATTAAACGAAATACTTGATTGGAACAAACAAAAATATAAGAGTCAGCAATTATTAATTTCAATACCTAATGCACTTACTTATTTTGAGGATGCTGAATTAAGCCCTGATCCAGTTTCACTAAACGGACAAACATGGGAAGCTGTCAAAAAAATATTGCAACAAAAAGTGCGAGAATTTTTAAAGTAAAAAAATGATATACGAATTCAACGGATATAAACCAGTCATTCACGAAAGTGCTTTTATTCATCCCAATGCCACAGTTACAGGAAATGTAATTATCGGTAAAGATGTGTATGTTGGTCCGGGTGCCGCTATTCGTGGTGATTGGGGACAAATTATTATTGAAGATGGATGTAATGTTCAGGAAAATTGTACTATACACATGTTTCCAGGGACAACTGTTTTATTAAAAGAAGCAGCACATATTGGTCACGGTGCAATCATTCATGGTGGAACAATTGGAAAAAATGTTTTAGTGGGAATGAATGCAGTGGTGATGGACAATGTAGTGATTGGTGATAATTGTATTGTTGGTGCTTTGTGTTTTGTGCCTGCAGACACAATTATTGAAGCAAGAAAAGTAGTAGTTGGAAATCCAGCTAAAGTTGTTAAGGATGTGAGTGATGAAATGATTGAATGGAAAAGCCAAGGGACAAAACTCTATCAACAATTACCAGCTGATTGCAAAGCAACATTGAAAGAATGTGAGCCTTTGAGAGAAGTTGAAAAGGATCGTCCGAAGCAACAAGATATTTACAAGACGTGGAATGAAACAAAATAGATAAATAGTGAATTTTATTTTAGATCGTATCAAATAACTCTCCAAATCTCTAAATCAACAAATCAATAATTTTTTCAATGAACTTACACTTACATTTTATACTCGTTAATTCCGAATTCAACAATGGTTTAGCTGATGATCTTTACAATGGTGAAGAATCCGAAGACAATATGAAACATCTGTGGGAAGACGAATTTTTAGTTTCGGAGCCTGTAAAGGAATTCAAAATAAAAAATAATTCTACGTATACCTTAGCTGGGCATTTTCCTGATGATACTGCATTTAGTTTTGAAATCTGGGATATGACGGTTGTGGATTGTGTCACAGAGAGCGGGAATGCTATGCAATTTGCAGTTTCCAAAAAGCTAGTTAAAAAAACAGAGAAAGTGGTAGATGAAAAAACAGACGAAACGCATATGTATTTTTATTTGCGTGATGCCATGCCAATGGAAAATCCAATGAATGGAGTGTATGTTTTGAAAACAGATTTTCCAAAGGAATTAAAACCAAAAAAATAAGAGTAAAACTTGAGCTATGGACAAACTGAACTTTCTTAAGAGCGAATTTCCTAAATTAGTAGCAAACTTAAATCCTGAAGCAAAAGGGGAGTGGGGAGTACTAAACGCACAACAAATGGTGGAACACATGGCAGATGCTATTAGTTATGCCACAGGAAATAACAATCAGAAATTGCATTCAGCTGCCGAATTGGTAGATAAGTTTAAATCATTCGCAATGAGTGATAAAGAATTTAAACCATTAACACCAAATGCATTAATGCCTGATGTTCCTAGTGCCGTTTTGA
This sequence comes from uncultured Chitinophaga sp., assembly GCA_964456225.1. GTDB lineage: Bacteria > Bacteroidota > Bacteroidia > 2-12-FULL-35-15 > 2-12-FULL-35-15 > 2-12-FULL-35-15. Next base: position 30,897 of record CAYWAV010000021.1, read on the forward strand.
AAGCAGGTGTGAAGGAAGCTGTGGCGGAATACAATTATCAAGTAATTGCTTTTATCAATTATTTTGAGGTAAATAAAGGAGCGAAAATTACAAATCCATTTTTTGGAGATTTGAATTTTGAAGAGTGGGTGCATTTGTTTCACAAACATGCAACCCATCATTTGAAACAATTTAAATTGTTATAATTACCATTTATAACAAACCGCATAGTTGGGTTTTACCTTTTTTATTTTGGAATGCTTTATCTTTGCTCTATGTATTTTTTTTAGCATCCAATTGGAAGATTTTTTTTTCTTTGCACTTCCTGAACTTAATCCGGAACCTCCTAGATTTTTATTCCCTCTTGTTTCAAAGCTGAATTTAATTTTGTTCGATTCATTGTCATTTCCAATATTGTCGTTCACAACATTGTTTTGAATGGGGTTAAAATTTATTAAATTATTTCCTCGGTTATTGATGTTGCCTTGCTTGTTGAAGTTCGAAATAAACTGATTGCCTGTGTTTTGTTGACGTTGATATTCATCGTCTGCCAGTTTTTGTAATTTATGACAAGGGCAATTTGGATTGCGTGGATCATTAATGTCGTATTGTTGTTCTTGAGCAGATGCGGAAAGACTCATTAAAAAAAATAAAATGAATAATCGCAGAGCCCCGAACAATTTCGGTAATAAGGATTTTTGAGCGCTACTTTCTCGACTAATCTTTACTATCTCTCTAAACTCTCTGCGACTATTCATAATGTTTTATGTTTTAGATAATGTTTGTATACTTCGACTACGCTCAGTATGACATGTGCATTCTGTTGTCAATCGTCATGCTGAGCGTAGTCGAAGCATAAGTCCTGAAAATACTGATTACATCACTACTTTCTTAATTGTTACTTTATCCATACCACTCCATGTTTTGAATTCATTGGTGTAGTATAAGTAAGCTGAAGAAGCTGGTGCATCGTATTCTCCTGGCATTTCTGCTTTCAAATCAAGGTTGATTGTTTTAACCGCTTTTGCATCCAGACCGCGATAGTACACCGCAATGTTGTTGCCAACGATTTCATAATAATCAAACACTTTTTTCTCTTGCAACTCTTTTAATTGCCAAGGTTGAACGGTGAATCCTGCAGGAATTCCAATGATTGCCATTGTGCTTGGAACTTCTTCGTTCTTTTTGTTTGTTATGGTTGCAGTCATGCGAACTGTTTCACCAACGTTAGCAGTTTTTGTTGCTAATTTTGTTTTTAAATCAATTGCGCAAACTGCATCGCTAACAGGAAGAGTAGTGTTCCATGTTGCAGAAACGGAATATGGCAGTGGTGTTTTTACTCCCACATATTTCACCTTCACATCATGTTTGCCTTCACCTTTTACAAATTCTTCCATTCCTTCAATTACTATCGAGCCTTTCTCTCCAGCTTTGTATGATTTTTCAGCAACTTTTTTTCCATCTACAAATACTTCAACAGTTCCTGATTCATTGGTTTTTTTGCTAGCTTTTGCATATTCAGTCAATGCTTTCAATGCAAGGATAGTCCCTTGTGTGCTGCTGAACACTCCAGAGCCACTTCTTGCTCCAATTAAATATTTAACACCTTCTTGCATAGCGCCTGCATTTTTCCCTGTTTTTAATAATGCTAGAATACTTAAGGATGTTGTTTCAATTGTTAATGAATTTCCTTGTGAGTAAGTGATAGAATGTGTAGAGCCTGTCCAGCTGCCATTTTTATCTTGTTTCGATAGTAATACACTCATTGCTTCATCACCTTTGCTTGTTTCATTTAGTTTGTAAGATGCATTAGCCATCATCGCAAGCATGTATGGATCTTTTAACTCCATTGCTTTTTTATAAGATGCCTCATATTCTTTTTTGATATCTGTATAATCAGCTTCTGCTAAAGCATAAACGGTATATGCATTTAATATATCATTACTTATTCTTCCAAAATCATGGTAAGCATGTCCTTCTCTTTGGAAACCACCTTTTCCATCTTTGTGACTCATTAACCATTCTGCAGTGCGGTTCAACATTTGTTGGTCAACATTTGCACCTGCTTTTTTCATATCAACAAATTCCATAATTCCGTATGCAGTTAATCCTTCGTGAGCTGGAGATGCACCAAACCATTCGTATCCTTTGTCTTTTGCTTCGAATGTAGTTAAGCGTTTGTAACCTCTCTCCAATAAATCAGTTGCACGGGAAATGGTTTTTGAATCTTTGCTGTCTGTTGATTTTAAATAATCCAACACCATTGCATTTGGATACGCGGTACAAGAAGTTTGTTCAAAACATCCATAAGGCTCCGATAAAATCCCTTCTATACCTTTCATTAAATCATTCACCACATTCGGATAAGCTGTGAAACTCATTTTTAATGAGCCAGTCACCACTTTGTTCATGTTAAAAGAAAAATCTTTTTCCATGTCTTGTCCAGAAAACGAAGCACTTACTGGGAATCCTTTCGGAGCGATTTTAATTTTTTGCGTGAAGGCATCACCTAATCCACATGCACGGAAGGAGATGGTGAATTCACCATAACCAATTTTGTCCAACACTTTATAATCAAGATAAATTGTTTTTGCTTTACCTGGCATAATGATTTGTGCTGTTGGAATTTCTACCAATGATTTTAATCCATCAGGAGAAATAATTGTTAAAGCACCTCCTAATGGTTTGTTTGTATTGTTTTTTAAGGTAAGAGGAATAGAAACAATGTCTTCAGTAGCAACCTCAACAGGAATTTTAGTTGTCATAGCAAAAGGCAATTGTGTGAAGAAGTTTTTCTCTGTTCTTCCAATTGTTCCATCTGTTGCAATCCCTTCAACTGTTGTACGAAAAGAAGTAATATCATCTGAAGCATAAAACTCAACTGTTTTACTTCCCGATTTATCTACTTCTACATTCGGGTTCCAATAAATGGTGTTTCTAAAGTCAGTTCTAGTTTCTACTGTTTCTTGTTTGTCGTAAACGGGAGCAGCGAATTCACGTGCGCGGTAGTACACCATTAGTTGTTGTTGGTTGATATTTCCTTGCTCTTCATCCATTTCTTGATCACGCATTTTAAATCTTTCCAAACGGGCATCCTTTGATCTTGCTTCTGCTAACCCTTGTTTGTTATCTGCCTTCTTTTCAGATTTGTCATCAGCTGCTTTTGAAACATCAGCTAACAAAACAATGTTTTGAGCATTGCCTGCAGCTACTTCTTTCATCGGACCTTTTCCTGCTTTGTCGGCTGGTTTTCCTGATTTTTGAGCAATAGATTTCTTTTTATTTTCCTTGCCTTCAGCCATTGCATGTTTCATCGGACGATTTTCATTTTTCATCAATTCTCCTGCTCCGCCCATTGGTGCTTCTGCTGGCATTGCTGCCATTTCATCTGAATCTGCTCTTGAGGAGGATGAACTTGGCCAATTATTATAACGATTGTAATAATTGTTATCATAAAGATACATCGTCATTCCTTGCTGATAATTTTGCACGTATTGTGCTTGTTGACCATATCCCCAAGCCGAGTATGTTAATGTAACTGGAGTAGTTAAATCCAATTTGTTAAAAATGAATTTTCCATTGTCATCGGTTTGATACTCTGCACCACCATTGATTTTGATTTTGGCATTTGTGATGGCTTTTCCTGTTGAAGCATCTAACACTGTTCCTGCAACTATTGCTTTTTCACCTTGGAAAGCTACAGCGGGTAAATTATCATTCATTAATTTTTCCCAAGTGAATCTTCTCCAGCCAGCTGTCATTAATAAATAATCTAAAGCTTTTTCTGCTTTTTCTTCTTTGTTATTAAAATAAAAAGAGGGTTCTTCAATTTTTGCTTTTACATCTTGTTGCAAAAGTAATTGCGACAAGATATTTCCTGATTTATCATCTGCGAAAGAAATTAATTGATCGTTTACAACAGATAATGCAAGGTTTGCTGGCATTGCCATACCGCGTTCATCTTTTACTGTTATTGTCATTTTTACTTTTTCTCTAGGAAGGTATTTGTCTTTATCCGTTTCAATGGCAATGTTTAAATGTTTATTCATATTTACAAAAGCCAAACGCTCGGAACGGGGAACTCCTTTTGAATCAAACAAAGTTATTTGTGTTACTCCAATTGGGAAGTTAGAAGTTGGAAATGCAATTTTATTGATTCCTTTTTTTGCTTCGATTACTGTGGAGTAATACATTTTGCCACGAACTTGCGCTACCACTGATAGTTCTTCTGCTTCAGTCGAATTGATAATTGCAGATAGTTCTCCTGCTTTTGAATTGTCGATGTTCATCACATATCCACGCGACAATGTTTGTGGCAATACAAATGTTTCTGCAATTCCTTCTGGTTTTGTTATTCTCACTGAATACGTTTCATTTGCAGCAGGTGTTAATTTGAAAGCACCCATTCCCATGTGGAAACTGGTTAAGGATGCAACTTTTTTTCCTCTGCTGTCAACAACAATTCCTTCTACATCAGCTGGTTTGTCAAATTCATTCAAAGCACGAAATGCTACATTGCTTTCTAGGCCAGCTACTAAATCACCACCTTCGGGGAACATGGCAAATTGTACTTTGTTTAATAAGATTGGAATGGAGCGGGAGATACTTTCGGTAAGACCGTTATATTCGATCATGACGTTTAATAAACCATCGTTGGTTTTTAATTCTTTCGGAAGATTAAATTTCACGTATTTAATTCCATTTTCATCTGTTACATCTGCTTTGGTTATGAACTGCTGTCCGTCAAGATTAGCAACGAAATTTATTTTGTAATTGCTAAGTGGTTTATTCTCGTTGGTATTTAATTCTAATTTGGCAACTACTTCATCGCCTGCACCAAATGCTTTCTTTTCAAAATCCAATTTCATTTTTAAATTTGGAAGAACTAAGTCCTGAACCTGAATTTCTTTTTCGAAAACATTGTCGGCTCCAGCATTTTTCATCCAGTTAGTATAAGCGCGAACCTTATACATTCCACCCAATGCTTCAGCATCCAAAGCAAAATCTCCGGCTGCAACACCATTCTTTGCTATTACATTAATGCTTTTTTCGATTGTTCCTTTTGGATTTATGAATTCGATGTGAACGATGTCACTTTTGTTCGAAGGTTTCAAAGATTTTCCATCTCTGATAAATGTGGAGAACCAGATATTATCACCCGGCTCATAAAAAGGCTTATCAAATTGAACGTAAATCCTGTCTTCAGGCATTTGTTCTTGATAAGCGATTAGTTTACTTTTTATGGATTTGATGATTTCATTATCCATTGCTAATTGGTAGTAATTGTTTGGAGTAATCCAGGCTACCATTGCCATCATAGCGAGGGTTAGTCCAGCTATTGGCACTATTCTGTTAATTTTTTTGCTTCTCATGGCGGTTGATTTTTAGGTTCTTTTGCCTATAAGATGCAGAGCGTTTTAAATTTCCATAAGGGAAAGTGAAATTTTTTTGATTGAGCCTATTTGGAAGCGTCATTGCGAGCAGAGTGAAGCAATCTCAGCAAATGCAACGCAAATAGAACGCAGATTATCATGATTTTAATGAAAAAAATGAATCTTTGTTGTTGGGGATGTTAAAAGGAACTGATTTTCTTCGCTAAAGCGAAGGGATTTGTTTGGGATTATTACTAGGTTTTTTCCTTTTTAATCAAAATTGCCACAAGCGAAAAGAAATCATACCTTATCATGAAAATCAGAAAAATTTGCGCCTGTCCCGATAATTTCGGGGGTCCAATTTATTCTTCTAGGATAGAGATATACAAATCCTCTACTTTTTTTCTTGCCCAAGGTGTTGCTCTCAGGAATTTCAGACTGGATTTAACACTTGGATCTTTTTTGAAGCAATTGATATCGATGTGATAGGCTAAATTTTCCCATCCATAATACGCCACCAAATGATTGAGTATCATTTCTAAGGTTTTTCCGTGGAGTGTGTCTTTATTTGATTCGGGCATAGTGTTTTAGAAAATCGTTTGGACAAAATAAAGAAATTTGGAACGCAGATTATCATGATTTTTATGAAAAAAATGGATCTTTTTTTGCTGGTGTTAAAGGAAAATGATTTTGTTCGCTAAAGCGAACTGATTTATTTTTTAATCCAAGTAAATCATGTTTTAATCAAAATGGCCACATGCGAATAAATCATACCTTATCATGAAAATAATGATAATCTGCGTTCCATCCCACGCAGAATAAGCATCGTCCTAATTCCTGCGATACGTCCGAATCTTAGCATCTTTCCCTTTCAACTTCTCTTTTTGTGCAGGACCGCCTAAATTTACTTTCTTGTTCTTTTCTTTTTTCTCGTGGAATGCAGGACCAGGAACATACGTGTCTTTGCCTTTTTTCTGTTTGATTCTGTCCACCATCTTTGGTGTTTCATCATCCGTTAGCATTTTGGAAATAACTACATCCGCTGGAATGGCTTCATACGGAATAGCTTTGTTCATCACGCGTTCAATTTCTACTTGGTATGCTTGTTCTGCTTCATTGATGAATGTGATAGCTGTTCCAATTTTGTTGGCACGGCCTGTTCTTCCTATTCTATGGATATAATCTTCTGGAGTTTCTGGCGTATCAAAATTCACAACGTGTGTTACATCCGAAATATCTAAACCTCTGGCAAGAATATCTGTTGCAATCAAAACTCTTTTTGTGCCTTCGTGAAACTGACGTAATGCATTGATACGAGCTGTTTGTGCTAAATTGGAATGGATAACTGCTACATCATCTGTGAATTTATTTTTTAAGTTATCAAATAAATCATCCGCTAATTTTTTTGTAGAAACGAATACCAATACTTTATTTAATTCTCCATCTGTCCTTAATAGATAGTCTAGCAAATTTACTTTTGTATTAAAATTAGGAACGTGGTAACAAACTTGAACAATTTGTTCCAATGGCGTACCATGTGCTGCTACTTCAATTTTTTGTGGTTCGTAAAAATATTTAGAAATTAATGTTTCAATTTCCTCATTCATGGTTGCCGAAAACATTAAGTTCTGACGCTTGTCTGGCAAACTTTCTAAGAAAGCTAAAAGTGGTTGGCGAAAACCGAGACTCAACATTTGATCTACTTCATCAATTACCAATTGCTTGATGTCTTTTAAACGTAAGATTCCAGTTAAGGCTAAATCCACTAAACGGCCAGGAGTTGCGACAATAATATCTGAACCGTTGTATACGAGTTGTTTTTGTGTTTTGATATTGGTACCACCGTATACAGCAAGAAAACGTATACTGGTATAGGTGCTTAGTTTTTCAATTTCTTTTACAATTTGCAAAACCAACTCTCGAGTAGGAACAATAATAAGTACACGCGGATGTTTTTGGTCCGAATATTTTAATTGGCGCAAAATAGGGAGCAGGTAAGCAAAGGTTTTACCAGTACCCGTTTGTGCTATACCAATTACATCTTTACCCGACATAATAATAGGGAAAGCCTTTTCCTGAATAGGGGTAGGATGCACATATCCTAAATCATCCAAGGATGAAATAAGAGCTTTGTTTAAATTTAATTCTTCGAAAGTCACTGTATTTGTTTTAAATAGAGTGTAAAGGTAGCATTATTTAGGGAAAGGGGTATTTCTTGGCAATGATGCGCCACTAGGCGGAGGCTAGAGACTACTTAGGAATCATTTTCATTCGAATGATTTGATTCTTTAAGGTAAGCTTTATTTATCTAACCACTGCTTAAAGTCGTTAACCCTTTCTCTGCTCACAATACAGTCGTCATCGGATAAGGATTCGAAGTTTAATTTTAAACGACTGTTGAAGTAGGTGTTTACCTTTTGAATGCTATTGATGTGGATGATTACTTTTCTATTGATTCTAAAAAAGGTATCAGGAGCAATTAGAGTTTCTAAAGTATCAAGTGTATAATCAATCACGTATTTTTTACCAAGTTTGGTTATCAATACTACTAATCCATCTTCTGAAATGAAATGCGAAATTTCATCGGTTTTGATAGAGAAAATTGAATCGCCCATTTTTACCATAAAACGATTTTTGAATTGTTTTTCGTTGTTGTGGTAGGCTTCTGCAATGTCTTTAATAATAGGAGAAAGTTGGCTGTGATTTATTTTTTTGAACTTTTCTAAGGAGCGTTTTAAGTCTGCAATCCCAATCGGTTTTAATAAATAATCCAAGCTGTTTACAGTAAATGCTTTTATGGCGTACTCATCGTAAGCAGTTGTAAATATAATGGGTGTATCAATGTTTGTTTTTGAAAAAATATCGAAACTCAAGCCATCCGCTAAATGAATATCAACAAAAAGAACATCTGCTTTCACTCCCTTATTGAATGCTTCTATGCTTTTTTTAACCGAATCATAAGTGGCAATAATTTCAATAGACGCATCGATCTTTTTTAAAAGAAGGATTAGGTGTTCGGCTGATAATTTTTCGTCTTCAATTATAATTGCTTTCATCTGTTGAGAAGTAGTGGAAGTTTAACGGTAAATGCTGTTGTTGTTGGATTTACTTCTACCGTTTCTGTTGTGTAAAAATGGTAGCGATCTTTTATGTTTTGCAATCCTGATTTTGAGCTTGTTTCTGGATTGCTTCTCAATTGTAAGTTGTTTGATACAATAATTTTATTGTCTTCACTCTCAATAGAAATAGCAAGTGGCATGGCTTCTGAAATTTCATTGTGTTTTATTGCATTTTCAATTAACATCTGAATCGCCATAGGAGGAATTAGCATTGCCATTTTATCGGAACGTATTTCTATTTTAAAAATTAAATTGGTGTCGAATCGGATTTGAAGTAAATAGTTGTATGATTTAATAAATTCCAATTCGCTTTCAAGTGTTACCAGCTCAGAGTTGCGATTGTCTAATAAATAACGATACACTTTTGAAAGTTGATTGATGAAATCAACAGCTTTGTCTTGGTCCTTGTAAACCAATGATGACAATACACTCATGTTGTTAAATAAAAAGTGCGGGTTAATTTGGTTTTTTAAATTTTGTAGTTGAGCTTGCACACTTTCGGTTTTGTACTTTTCTGCTTCTATCATAGATTGTTTCCATTGTCTGAAAAACTGTGTGCTGATTTCAATAGAAAGAATAATGACAGATGCCAAAACTCCAATTACAAGAGTGATTCCCATAAATGTTTTGTCTTCACCTGAGGAAGGTATGTTACATACATAAATGTGAAACAAGACCATCGGAAAATAAATAGCAATGGACGTGAAGATGACACTCGTTGGAAAATGAACGAGTAGTCGTTTTCCTGGTTTTATTACCCAAGGAAACTTAGAATTCATCCAAGTGTCAATTCTTAAGTTTCCTTCCCAAGCAAGGATGGTGATAAAAATAGAAATTAGATAGTCATAAATTTTTGGATGGTTGTCGGCCGGATACGTTACAACGGAGTCCAATAGTAAGGTCATAGCAATTCCTGCTATAATCATATAAATGAATCGGATGTTATTGTTTCGCATGGTATAAATTTAGCAATTAAATGTTATTCCTAGCTCTTTCCCTTCGACTCCGCTCAGGGTGACGTTTGTGTTGCGGCAATGCAAACAGAGAATAGCTGATGGTGTAATTAAAATTCGACCTTATAAGTAAAGTTTGGAAAAAAGCCAATTTGATATGCTGTATTTATTTTGTTTGTTTTAGGATTATATCTTTCAGCAAACACATTTTTGTTATTGGTAACATTTTGAATGTCGAAGAAAATAGATTGAGATAATTTTCTTTTTTTGCTATTCATCGTATAGCCCATTTTTATATCCAATCGGAAAAAGTTGGAATTGCGTTTGCTGAAAGCGAGTGAGTCGCCTGATAATACTTCTTGCTGTGCTGCTTGTGATGCAGTTAAATCAACAGGAGTGTAATATCTTCCTCCAGCTTGTGTCATTTTTACGTCAAAAGAAATGGCGTTACGTTTTTCTTTACCTACTTTAAATTCTTTTCCTAATAAAATATTGTACACAAATTTTCCATTGAAAGCCGTGTTGCGTTCAACATTATCGCTTCCCTTGTATTTTGATTCATAAAAAGTTCCTGTAATCAATCCGTAAAATCCTCGACTAAAAAATTTCTCGATTGTTAATTCCGTTCCGTAATTGGTTCCTGTTCCAGTATTTTTTAAATAACCTTGTTCGTTAGGATTAAAGCTCGCTCCTGCATTTAACATGGAGAAACTACTAGCTGTTTTTGTAACGGGAATGTTTGAAAGCATTTGGTAATACACTTCTACTTTTATTCTCCAATCTTTTGCAGGCAGTACGTCATAGCCTAAAACAAAATGTTGACTTTTTGTAAATTTTAAATCTTTGTTGGATTGGTCGTAGGTTCCATCTACTTTTAATTCGCGGTAAAAATACACATCGGTTGGTTGCATTTGGCTGTGCATTCCGTATCCTACACTTATTGTATTTCGTTCATTCAATTGGTATTTTAATCCTACACGTGGCTCCACAGAGTTAGAATTGTTGAGTGTTAATAGTTGTGCATGCACGCCTGCGTTCAATGTTAATTTATCGGTGAAATTATATTTAGCATGAGCATACGCTTGAACCAAACTCGTGTAATCATTATAATCCCATATTTGATTCCATGCTCCATTTGATTCTTTGTTTCTGTAAAATAAATTCAAATTCATTATTTCTAGCATTGCACCAATTTTAATGAAAAGTTTAGAATTTATTTTAGAATTAAAAGAAGTGTTTGCAGAATAATGAATACGAGTTGTTTTGTTTTCAACAGTTCTGCTGGAGATTTCTGTAGTTTTAGAAATGGTATCTAAATCGAAGTTTGAAGCGGCATAGGTTGCTCCAATAATTGTATTGAAATATGATTTACTTCCTACACGAATAAAATGTTTTAAACCAACTACGCCAATATCACTTGTGAAATAACTATCGGTAGTTGCATCGGCAAACAAATCGGTGCTATCAATTTTGTTGTGAAGAAATTCGATTTTACTTTTTCCTCCCAAACCAAATAGAGTAAATTTTCCAATTTTAGAAGTACCGCTATTTATCTTAAAAGAAATATCTTGATAAAACGGAGTAGCAGTTGTTCCAACAGGAATTCCCAATGTTTGAGCAAATCCAGTAAAGGAATAACGATATGCAATTAAATACGAAGAACCATTTGATTTGTTAATTGGTCCTTCTGTCATTGCTTCAATTCCTGTTAAAGCACCAAATTGAATGGTGTGCTCGCGTTTTTCTGAATTTCCAGAACGGAATCCTAAATCAAAAACTCCTGCATTTGCATTTCCATATTCAGAAGCAAAAGCAGAAGTGAAAAAATCGGAATTTTTTAAAACGTTTGTATTGATTGCACTAACAGGTCCGCCAGTAGTTCCAATGGTAGAAAAGTGATTGGGATTAGGAACATTTAATCCTTCGATGCGCCACAATACCCCTGTAGGAGAATTTCCGCGAATCACAATATCATTGCGAGAATCATCAGGACTACTCACACCAGCAAAATTTGCAGCCAAGCGAGAAGGGTCGGAGCGGCCGCCAGCATAACGATTTACTTCTTCCATAGAAAAGGAACGTGCGCTAGTAGTAGTCATTTCGTTATTGGTCTCATTCTTTTTTGTTCCAGAAACAACAATTTCTTTTAACGAGTTTACATTTTCTTCCAATGCAATGTCTAGGACTACTTCCTTGCCTGCAGTAACAACAACACTTGGCAATACAATTTCTTTATACCCCAAATACGTTACTTTTAAATCGTATCGACCAGGGTTGATATCGTTCAATTTAAAATGTCCGTCAATATCCGTGATCGAACCTTTGATGGGATCGCTACCAATTATTAGAATGTTGACACCAGGAATGGTAGCTTGTGATTGTTTGTCGATCACAGTACCTCTTATGGTTTGAGTTTGTGACTTTGCATTAATTGCAGTAAGCATAAATACGATGCAATAGGATAGAAGAGTTGATTTTTTCATTTGTATATTATTTTATTCAACATTACGGTGATTTTGCAGGGTGAGAAAGAAGAAAATGGATGAGTTGTTGAAAATGAAGGGTGAGTTGTAGTAAGACCTCATTTGCAGCCGTTCTAATTGCTTAAGGAGAAGGGAGTATTTCAGAAAGGTTAATTCAGGGCAAACAAAAAGCCCCTTCCAATGAATGGAAAGGGCTATGAATGTATTTGTGTTTTCTATTTTGAAATAACAACAGGTGGTTTCATGTTGTCTGATAGTTTTTCACAAGCCTGTGCACTTTCAAGATGCAGTCTTAAATATGGAAGTGTGTTGGAAGCCCATGCTCTAATTTCTGGGTCTGTTAAGTAAGTTGCTGCTTTTGCAAATAAGCCAATTGCCTCTTTGTGTCCTTTTACCATTAGGTTCGAGTAGTGACGGTCGAATTCAGATCCAGTTTCGTTTAATAATTTTTTATATTCTGCCTGCCCTATATCGGGTAGTGTTGCTGGAATGGTCATTCCTTTTTTCTTTGCAAGCATTTGTATTGCCATTAAAGATTGCGTATGATCTTCTTCCATCATTTTACCCAAACTAATTACTTCAGGTGTTTTGCTGGTGCTTTGCGCTAATTTTCCAAATTCAATTTCTTCAATAGAAATAATTGCTGCATTAACAAGGAAGTCGGCATCGTTTTCTTTCTTTTCACCAAACCTCTCATCATTTTTTTCTGTTGCCACTTCTTTTGCATCTTCCATTTTTACCCCTTTGCTACAAGCATTTATTCCTATTACCATCATGATTGCTAATGCAAAGAGACCAAGACAGAAAATGTTTTCGGTTGAAACTTGAAATTTATTTTTCATTTGTATGTGTGTTAAATGGTTAGGGTTAATTCCCGAATAAGTGAATTCGATGAGACAAAGATGATGGATAGAGAAGCAGGATTTGTTACATAAGTTTATGAATTAGTTATATAATTATGGTAAGGGTGATTTTTTTGCCTTTGAAATGGATAACCGTAGATTCTGGTTTTTAGACACAAAAAAAGCCTCTCCGTTAGGAGAGGCTTTTGGACCAAACTGTGATCCCGCTGGGATTCGAACAAATTCTGTATGTGCCTAAAACACAGTATTTTATACCCTTAAAAAGAACTTTGGTGAAGAATTGGTGAATATCCTTCAAATTTTTACACTAATCGTTCAACATTTTTCAACCTGTCGATACAAAGATATGTTATGGATTGGAATGGAGCAAATTTATTTTTTGGAAGGAATTTCTCAATCAACAGAGAATGCCTGTTTTTGAATTGAGAATAGCTATTGCATGTTAATTTAATTGCTACGCCTTTAATTATTTAAACAGTTAATAAGTCTCTCGAATATTAAAATATGGAATAATTCAATTTTTATTTTAATTTAGCTTCGCGCATCTCGTACAATGGTTTCTAATCTTGAAGCGTGATTCATTGATTGTTTAAAATTACCTTCATCATAATATTTTTTTACTTAGCTACAAAATGGTTCGATATTTCGTCAGTAGAGTCCACGAAATACAGACAAGCCTTACAGAGATGTAAGGCTTTTTTGTTTTTAGGCTGGTTTAAACCTGGTTTAAACATTTTTAAAAACCCTCTGCCCTTCTTTACGAATATTAGTGCGGAAAGTGCCCGATTTGACATTTTCCAGTTTCTTGACTCAAAATCACCTTTTTTATCACTTACGCCACCTGATATCTTTCATTTTTATTGAGCGGTTTTATGTTCACCGTCTGTAGCGGAACATGTCATAAAATCTAACCAATTTGAGAATGATCTAATTGCTGTAACGAACTTCTTTTATTACATAAAAAGTATCGAAAAATGTTAAATACGGAAAAGGAAATCGGGGCATGTTCTTCAACTTATTTAAACCATAAGTACCCACTGTAGACCATCTATACATCAAAATTTTGGTTTCAGGATGACCGGAAATGTAAAAGGGATAAAGATGGGTCCGAGGGTTCGAATCCCTATTTCTCCGCGAATTCAATTTCAATACAAACCAAAACCCTTTAGGCAAAAAACAATACGGAAATCATTTCACCATCCACGAAAATGATAAGCCAATAATTTTAAGTTTGATTGCTTACTTTTTAAAAGATGAAACTGTTGTCGGAAAATTCGGAATAAATTTGAACAAAGGCATTTTACTTTCCGGTCCGGTCGGTGTCGGAAAAACATCGATTATGAATATCATGCGTTTATTCGAACCGGCAAAAGAAAGATTCATTATGAGATCCTGCAGGGATGTAAGTTTTGAATTTATAAAGGATGGCTACGAAACAATTCACAAGTATAGTCGGAACAGCTTTAATAAACACGAACCTCAAACCTGGTGCTTTGATGATCTCGGAATAGAAAATACTTTGAAATATTACGGAAATGAATGCAACGTGATGGCAGAGGTTTTGCTTTCCCGGTATGACCTATTTGTTTCTCGTAAGCTCCTAACGCAATTAAGTACCAACCTTTCAGCTTCTGAAATAGACAATGTATATGGTAATCGAGTGCGGTCAAGGATGCGGGAAATGTTCAATTTAATAGCGTTTGATAAAGAAAGTGATGATAAAAGGAGATAATTTTTAATTTGCGATATACTACGAAATATGTAGTATATCGCAAACCTAACATTGCATCAATATTTTTTTTATATTTGCTATGTACTACGAAATGTGTAGTACATAGCAAACGCAAAATATTCGTGAAAAAGCCCGAAATAATTAATAATTATCTGGAAGAATACCTAAACAAGGTAAGATCTAAAGGTAGATATACGTTTACTTGGTTAGAGGCTAAAAAACAATTTGATGTTTCTGATAAAGCTTTAAATCAAAGCTTATACAGATTAAAATCCAAAAAACGTGTAGCGCAAATCAGAAAAGGGTTTTATGCTATAATTACTCCGGAGTATTCCAGTCGTGGCATGGTGCCTGCACATTTGTTTATTAATGATTTGATGAAATCATTAAACAGACGCTATTATGTTGGATTATTATCTGCTGCAGCTTTGCATGGAGCAAGTCATCAACAACCGATGGAATATTTCGTAATTACAGAAAAACCTGCAATGAGGAATATTAGAAATAAAAAATTGGCAATTAATTTTTATGTGAAAAAACAGTGGTCAAACGATAATATAGTAGAAAAGAAAACGGAAGCTGGGTATATTAATGTATCATCACCTGAACTCACAGCATTAGATTTGTTTTATTATCTCGATAGTTTTGGAATAAACAAAATAGCAACAATTCTCAAAGAATTAATGGAAGAGTTTAAAATTTCCGATTTAGTAAGAACAGCTAAAAATTACCCTCAAACATCCGCTATACAACGTCTGGGCTATATGTTGGATAAAGAATTTAATAATAAAAAACTATCAGATCCTCTTATTAAAATATTAAATGACAGACGACCTTTTGTTGTTCCATTATCCTTGAATAAAAACAAAGAAGGGCGCATCGATGACAAATGGAAAGTTCTTAAAAATATGGAGGTAGAAAGCGATATATGATTCCAAAACGTTACATAGAAGAATGGAAAGAGTTTGCACCTTGGCCGGAGGATGCACAGGTAGAGCAAGATTTGGTTATTGAAAGAGCTTTGGCTGATTTGTTTTCTGATGATATGATTAGAAAAAAATTAGCATTTCGTGGAGGAACGGCTTTGCATAAACTATTTATTAAACCACAAGTTCGATATTCTGAAGATATCGATCTGGTCCAAATATCGCCAGAACCAATCGGCCCAGTACTGAAACAAATTCGTGAAAGGCTTAAATTTATTGGCACTAAAAGAACAGTAAAACAAAAAGCATTTAATAACACGATTGTTTATTCTTTTGATACGGAAATTGAACCGGTTGTTAAAATGAAATTAAAAATTGAAATCAATTGCACTGAGCATTTTTGTGTTTTAGGTTTTAAAGAAATTGAGCATGTAGTAAAAAACTCTTGGTTTGAAAGCAAGAACAATATTATTTCTTACGAGTTAGAAGAATTGCTTGGAACAAAGTTAAGGGCTTTGTATCAGCGCAGGAAAGGTCGTGATATGTTTGATTTATATTGGGCTTATCAAAATAATAAAATTGATACCGATAAATTACTGCATTGTTATAGAGAATATATGAAACGATCCGTTGCAGAACCACCATCGCAAAAAGAGTTTTTAATAAGCATGGAAGAAAAAATGTTAGATGCAGAATTTACAAACGACATCCATGTTATTCTTCGTCCGGGTGTAGAATACGATAATGAAAAAGCGTATGCTTTTATTAAAAAAGAACTGATTGAAAAAATATAAATAAATTTTGAGTAGCGTGAAAGAGCAAAGTATAGATTTTAAAAAATTTCCAACAATAAGGTATCAGGGCAGTAAAAGAAAAATTGTTGACTGGATACATGCCAATATAAAAAATTTAGAGTTTCATACAGTGTTAGATGCCTTTGGAGGTTCTGGAAGTGTAAGTTATTCATTAAAAAAAATGGGTAAATCTGTTACCTATGATGCAAGGAGTAGGCAT
>CAYWAV010000022.1:0-45208 GCA_964456225.1 uncultured Chitinophaga sp.
ATTGAAAATTGATGTTGATGTTGAGCATAAATTACGTTGGGAGGATTTGGAATGATGGAGATAAGAGATTATAAAGAAGGAGATGAAACGCATATTTTAAATTTGTTTAAGGATACATTCGGAAAGCCATTGTTACCTGAGTATTGGAAGTGGCGGTTTATTGACAATCCGAATAAACAAGTAATGATTAAATTGATGTGGGACAACAATCGTATGGTTGGCCATTATGCTGTATCTCCTTTAAAAATGAATGTTGAAGGTGAAAATATACTGTCTGCTTTATCAATGACTACGATGACACATCCCGAATATGCAGGAAAAGGGATATTCACTAAACTGGCCGAAGCACTTTATACTGATAAGTATCAGAATGCAAATTTAAAAGCCGTGTGGGGATTTCCTAACAATAATTCGCATTATGCATTTATCAATAAGCTGAATTGGGTAGATGTTTCCCCAATTACTACCCGTTCACTAGCAATAGAAAAAATTAAAAATAAAAGCTCCTTAAACAGTTCTGTTGTAAGTTCTTTTTCAAACCAGCACATTAAAACGCATGAAGAACTAACTGCTAACCATAAAATAAAAACAGACAAATCAATTGACTATTTAACCTGGAGGTATTTGAATAATCCAGTGAATGAATATACGATATTTGAATTAAGAAGTGCAACCCATCATTATTATGCTGTTGCAAAAGTATTTGCTTCATTTTCGGAAAAAGGGAAATACGAAATTGATGTTCTTGAGCTGCAATTTCCGGAAGACGAGGGGTTGATAAGTGAATTGATGATTGCAATAAAAGAATATTATTCAACGTATGCCTTGTTGCAAATTAATATTTGGCTTTCAGCAAATGATGTAAAAAACAATATTATTGAAAAAATAGGTTTTGTAAACACTTCGCAAACTACTTATTTCGGAATTCGTATCTTAGATTCGCAATATGCTGTTTTGGGTAAAAGTAAAGAGTGGCATAATTCAATGGGGGATTCAGATGTTTATTAACGAATGAATAAAAAGAGAAAAATATTAGCTGTTACCGGTGCCCGTTCAGAGTACGATATTCTATATCCTATTTTGTTCCTGCTTCAAGCGGATGACAGTGTAGATCTTCAGATTCTGGTAACAGGTGCCCATCTTTCAGAGAGATATGGGAAGACGGTAAGTATTATTGAGAAAGATGGTTTTGTGATTGCAGAGCGAGTAAATAATTTGTTGGATTCGGATGATAAAATGTCAAGAGTGATTTCATTGGGGAACCAAATTCCAGCATTTGCAAAAGTATTCGATGCTGTAAAACCTGATATTATTCTTGTTGTTGGTGATAGGGAAGAAGCAATTTCTGTTTCGTTAACAGGAGCATATATGGATATTCCAGTTGCGCATATTGCAGGAGGCGATATCGCAAAAGATGGAAATATTGATAATTCAGTACGATATGCAACAAGTAAGTTTTCCCACATTCACTTTACTATATTGGAAGAACATCGTAAAACGTTGTTGAAACTGGGGGAAGATGACTGGCGAATTTTTACAGTTGGAAATCCTGCCTTAGATCGTTTTTTAGAAACACCTCAACTGAGCAAAAAGCAAATTTCAGAAAATATCGGATTTGATATTTCTGATGATAATTATATTGTTCTCATTCAACATCCGATAATTACAGATGTAGAAAATGAAGGCAGAAACATTCGCCAGACCTTGGATGCGGTAGTTGAGCTAGGTTGTAAGTGCCTCATTAACTATCCTAATTCGGATGCAGGAAATTTTGCAATCATTGATGCGTATAAAGAGTATGAAAAAAAGCACAAGCAGTTGTTTCTTTTTAAAAATTTAGACCGCTTGAATTATATAAATATTTTAAGAAATGCATCTTGTTTAATAGGTAATTCCAGTTCCGGAATTATCGAAGCGCCTTCTTTGGGTTTGCCTGTTGTAAATATTGGCAGCCGACAAAGAGGCCGGATTCATGCAGAAAATGTTATTTTTGTTGATAATGACAAAGTACACATAAAAGCAGCGGTTGAAAAATCTTTGAATGACAAAGGATATATCCAATCTGTAAAAAATATCAAAAATCCATATGGCGATGGAAATTCTGCTGTTAAAATAGTAGTCGTTCTAAAAACAATTGAACTAAACGATAAATTAATTCATAAAAACATCACATATTAATGAAAGTAATAGTTATATCGGCACATCCTGATGATGAAGTAATTGGTTGCGGTGGAACGCTTCTCAAGCATGTGAATAATGGGGATGATGTTTCTTGGTTAATTGTAACCAATGTGTTTGAGTCAGCAGGTTTTTCAAAAGAACGTGTTGTGAGTAGAAATGAAGAAATAGAAACGGTTAAAAAAATGATGGGATTTAAGCAGGTTTACAAACTTGATTATCCTACAATGAGTTTAGATTCAAGTTCCATTAATTCATTGATTCCAAAATTATCGACTGTTTTTAATGAACTAAAACCAGAAATTATTTATGTGATGAATAGGTCAGATGCTCATTCCGACCACCGTTATACATTTGAAGCTGTGATGGCTTGCACAAAATCATTTCGTTATCCCTCTATTAAAAAAGTGTTGATGTACGAATGCATTTCTGAAACAGAATTTGCTCCAGCTTTGCCTGAAAAAGTATTTCAACCAAATTATTTTGTGGACATCACGAAACATTTTAAAAACAAACTTGATATAATGAATGTGTATAAGTCGGAGTTGGGCGAACATCCTTTCCCTAGAAGTCTTAGAAACATTGAAGCGCTTGCTGTTTTTAGAGGAGCGTCAGTTGGTGTTGAATATGCTGAGGCTTTTCAGTTGATAAAGTTTATTGATAAATAATAATGAAAATGAAAATGAAAATGTGGATATTATTTTTTCTTGTTTTTGTCCAGATCTCATCTATAGCGCAGATGAAAAGATGGATAATGGGAAGCGCCTGTTTTAATTCTGGGGGAACTGCAAATGTTCCAGCCCTTGGCTTGTTGAAATTTTATGAAATGGATTTCACAAGTGGCTCCCCAGTATACTCATCACGAATTCTTGGTACAAGTGTTACGTCTTTGTCAACTGCTGGAACAAATGAAGGTTTAAATAATGGTGTTGATGCTTCAGGGAATCTTGCATTTTATGTATATGTTAGTTGCCCATCTCCTTATACTTCTACTACATTGGATGAAATGTATTTTATTGCACCTGATATAACAACAGGGAAGGATGAAGTTTTTGCCACTATTTCAGCAGTTGGAGGAGGAGGTTCAAGTGTTAGAAATATTGATGTTGTTCCTAAAGATGGAACGGCAGATGAGTATTATGTTATTTATAAAACTGCTTGTATAAATAGTCTTGCAAATGATTTTATTCGATATGTAATTGTAAATACTACAACAAAAACGGTTACGGCTCCAATTACACTTGCCTCCGTTAATTATAATGAAGGTCTTGCTGTATCACCGAAAAATTGTTTATTAAATAATCGGTGGTTGTTTTTTATTAAGTATGTTGCTGGAAATCTTCAAGTTTTTAGATCATCAATAACGGCCTCAGGTATTTCTTCTCCTTCTTTAGCAGCAATAGTAATTATTCCTGGAAATGTTTCAAATGGTCAAGGTGATCTTGAAATATCTCCGCAAGGGGATAAAATTGCGATTGCTGATCTTGCTACAGTGGGAATAAATCACGATGTAGTTATATTGAATCTTGATTTAGCAAGTGGCAATTTAACTAGCCAAAGATGGATTAATAACCCTACAAATTTCATTTATAGTTGTGAATTCTCACCTGATGGGCAACGATTATATATGGCTAGATCTGGAACCTCGGCAGTTGGAAATGAATTATATAATGTTGCAGTTCCTGTTTCTAACTACACAATAGTAGCTTCCGATGTCGTTGCTGTTGCACTTGTTCCAGGACTAATCAATCTTGAAGTAGGGTATGATGGGTACCTTTATTTTAATAAAGGAAACTATAATACAGACTTGTGTTATATAACAAACCCAAATGCAAATGCAGCCACGAATATTGTAAATCAGACGCCAATAAATACTTTTGGTGTCGGTAATGCAGTAGGAATTTCCTTCCCAGATCAAATTGATGGATTTGATACTGGTGGAAGTGTGAGTCCTTCAATCTCTGCTACTAGCACTATTCTTTGTTCTGGAGCTTCAGCAACATTAACAGCCTCTGGCGGAATAAATTATCAATGGACCACAAGTAGTGCTGACACAAATTCTGTTTTGATTGTTTCACCTTCTGTAACAACAACGTACTATGTAAATGTAATGTCAGGGTCTTGCAGTGTAATTGATAGCATTACAATCGTAGTAGACACAATTCTCAATGTAATTGTCAGCGGAGTTTTAGATGTATGTGTCGGTCAAAGTACTACTTTAGCAGCGATAGGCGCAACCTCTTATTTGTGGTCGGGTGGAGCATCAGGAACAACACCTTCGATAATAGTTATGCCTCTTACCACAACGCAATACTATTTAACAAGTACAAGTAGTTGTGGGACAGCTATTGATACAATTACAGTAAATGTGAATCCGTTGCCCTCTGTGGCAGCGAGTCCCAATCAAACAATCTGTTTGGGGCAAACCGCAACATTAACTGCAACAGGAATAGGTTCGTATCTGTGGACTGGAGGTATTTTAGATACAACTGCAAGCGTTATAGTTACACCTCTTGTAACAACAAATTATTTTATAACTACAAGTAATAGTTGTGGCAATGCTGTGGATAGTGTTTTGGTGTCGGTCATTGCTGCAGCTTCTGTCGCATTTGATTATACTTTTAACACCTGTACATCCGCGTATTCCTTTAATAATAATTCAGTGAACTCATTTAGTAATTTATGGTATTTTGGAGATTCAACACAAAGTAATTTAGCATCACCAGTTCATGTTTATGGAAATGGGACTTATCTTGTTTGGTTAATTATAAACGCTGGAACTGATTGTGCAGACTCCATTTCACAAAACATAACTGTTAATAACAATAATCAATTAACGCCATTTATTCCCAATGTTTTTACGCCAAATAATGATGGAATAAATGATGAATTTGTTATAAACGACATTAGTGATTGTGCTCAATACCATTTAACAATATATGATCGTTGGGGAATAAAAGTTTTTGAAACCAAACAGCTTTCCGTATTTTGGGATGGAAGAAAAGGAAAACAAAATGAGATTGTTGAAGGAATTTATTTTTATATATTAGAAATATCAAATACTTCTAGTTCCACCTCTTTTATTAATGGAAGTGTGTCCATTACAAGATAATTACAAATGAAAAACATTGCTCTTATAGGTTATTCCGGTCATGCATATGTTGCTTTTGAGATTTTTTTCTCTCAAGGACAAATTGTTGCTGCTTATACCGAAGCGCAAGAAAAAAAAGAAAATCCCTTTGCATTAAAATGGCTGGGAGCAGAGTCGGATGCAGCAGTTGTTGAAAAGCTAAAAGCATATGCTTATTTTGTTAGTATTGGCGACAACACCTTACGTAAAGCGGTGTCGTTGAAATTGATACCGCAACTTGGTAATCCTGAAAATGCTTTGCATAAAACGGCAATTATCAGCAGAAGTATGAATGCCGGAACAGGAAATATGTTTGCTCCCCGTACAGTTATTAATCCTTTAGTGAGTATCGGGAATGGCGTAATTTGTAATACAGGAAGTGTTATCGAGCATGAATGCGTGATTGCCGATTACGTACATATTGCCCCTGGAGCAATCCTTTGCGGAAATGTAACGGTAGGTGAAGAAAGTTTTATTGGAGCAGGCGCTGTTGTAAAACAAGGTGTTAAAATTGGAAAAAATGTTATTATTGGTGCCGGTGCAGTAATTATAAAAGATGTGGCTGATAATCAAAAAGTAATTGGAAATCCTCAACGTATACTATGATTGATTTTAGTAAATATATTTTTTCAGAAAAAGGTACAGCGCGTGAAGCGCTACAACTGATCAATGAATTGGCTATTCCCAATATAGCTGTTTTTGTTGTAAACAATCAGAATCAATTGGTAGGCTCATTAACTGATGGAGACATCAGACGTGGTTTGTTGAAAGGATTAACCATTGATGCTTCGGTAGCTGTTTTTATGAATACTGACAGCAAATGTTTTATTGTTGGAGAAAACAATTTTGAAAAAGTAAAAAACTACAAAGACGGAGGAATTCGTTTTATTCCTGAAATCAATAGTGATAAAAAAATACTTAGGGTTATTGATTTGGAAAAAATCCGTTCCATCATTCCTGCAGATGCAATTTTAATGGCAGGAGGAAAAGGCGAACGCTTAAAACCACTTACGGATGATATTCCTAAATCGATGCTCAAAGTTGGTGATAAACCTATCATTTATAGGAATATTGAGCGACTGCTTAAATTTGGTGTAAATAATTTTCATATTTCGGTTGGACACAAAGCCGACCAAATTGTAAACGGGTTGTCGGAATATGATTTAGAAGATGGCGTTTTAAATTTTATCAAAGAAGAAAAACCGCTTGGTACAATTGGGTCGGCAAAACTGGTAAAAGAATTTAAGAATGATACCGTTTTATTGATGAACTCCGATTTACTTACGAATATTGACTTTCATGATTTTTATAAAAAATTTGTTGACTCAAAAGCAGATATGCAAGTGGCAACGATTCCTTATCATATTGATGTTCCTTATGCTGTAATGGAGATTAATGATTCAGATGAAGTATTGTCGTTTCACGAAAAGCCCCGTTATACTTATTACTCAAATGCCGGTATTTATTTGTTTAAAAAAGAATTGATTGATTTAATTCCTGCTAATGAACCGTTTGATGCAACGCATTTTATGGAAGTAATTATCGGGGAAAAGAAAAAACTTACTTCTTATCCCATCTTAGGATACTGGCTGGACATCGGACGTGTTGAAGATTTTTACAAAGCACAGGAAGATGTGAAGCACATTCATTTCTAAGAAATACGGCTTATCTCTTCTATGAAAATTTAGCTTTCAATTTTGTTTTTAACCATTTTGTGAGTTTGGTTTCGGCATAATAACCAATTATCAAAGACAAAATATTGGAAACAATAAAACCGATAAAAAACAAGGAGGTTGAATTCGTCTCGTTTTTATAATTGTTAAGAATGAAATCATAAATCGTATAGTGAATCAGATATAAGGTATACGAATAATTTGCAATCATACGGATAATAGAAGCCGTGTTTTTATGGAACTGAATACCCGAGCAGATGTCCATTCCCATTGTGATGGCTATTGTCAACAGAAACGCAAAAATCGGATCGTAGGCTTCATTGGTGTAGGCAATTCTTACACCTGCAATAAGCAGAATAAGCAGAAGCAAACTGAGTTTCATGTATGGCGATAATTGAAGCTGTTTGTACTTTTCATAAGTAAGTACAATCAATACTCCGAACAACCAAAAAAGAGTTAACCCATGTCCTCGACCTGTAAATAAATTGTATGCAGGAACAATGCTTAATAAAATGAAACAGGCAATCGAAAAAACAGAGCGCTTGTTTTTTCTAAGAATGTGAATCATCAAAACTCCAAACCACATGTAAATCCACCACTCAATCGCCAGTGTCCACAATGGTCTTGCGGAGCCGAAGGTCGTTAGTTTTAAATGCAAATATTTCAACAATGGAAAATCCTGAAGCATTAAAATGTTTCCTGCCAGTGTTTTTAAGTTAAATGCATCAAAGAATAAGTATGCATTCGGACTCAAGCGGATACTTATAAAATCAAGTATGAAAATAAAAATCAATGCAGGAATCAATGCAGCATAAATTCTTGAAAAGCGAGCAATAAAATAAGTTCGGAAGGAATAATTGATATCAGTTGAAAGCTTATAAAAAATAGAATTGCTGATAAGGTAACCTGATAAAACGAAAAATACAACAACTGCAATGTTCTGCATGTATGGAGCACTAGGAGGTTGTGCCCAGAGTGCAATATTGCAATAGCTTATGCCGTGACCAATAACAACCAATTGAACAGAGAGTGCTCTTACAATATCCAAAAATAGAGAACTGCCTTCTGTTAACTGTTTTGTTTTCATAAATGAACCGACAGATTTAAATTGCAGTCCAACCGCCATCAATAATTAAATTATGTCCTGTAACATACGAAGATGCATCGGATAAAAGGTAGACCACTGCCGGAGCAATGTCTTGAGGTGTTCCCATTCGTTTCAGAGGAACTTTTTTATTGTAATTTTCTAAAAAAGATGCCGGCTGATTATCGAAAATACCACCAGGAGAAATTGTATTTACTCGAATACCCGATTTGCCATAATAAGAAGCAAGATATTGTCCGAGATTGGTTAAGCCTCCTTTGATTGCGGAGTATGCTGCAGGCATTGTCATTTCAGTGCCTTCGTAAACCGTAAAATCGGGACCCACCACTCCGTAGATAGAGGAGATGTTAATTAAGCTGCCACTTTTTGCAGGTAACATTGCATCTATTGCCAATTTAGAAGCAATGAAATAGCCATTCATGTGCATGTCCACATTTTTTTTCCAGGAGTCAAAAGAAATAGTGTCAATTTTTGTTCCCCAATCATCCGTTCTTGGATAAGCTGTATTCACCCACCCATCAATCCTTCCGAATTTTTTTAATACAACAGCTATAAGATTTGAAATGGATGCTTCATCCGTAATGTTACATTCTAATTCATGGGCTTCAATGTCAGACTTAAGATTAATGTCTGCATCAATTGCAATACCGCCATTTGCACGAATTTGTTTTACAAACTCTTTTCCGAGCATTCCTTTGCCACCGACAACAACAATAATCTTATCTTTTAAATCTATCATGAGAGTGCAATTTTTAAAGTATTAATGGATTCTTTTAATGAATTGTTGGGATGGGTATTGCTTGAAATAGCCTGACAAAAATAACGCATCTGGTCGCTATAGGTATCTAGAACAGTTTGTTTTGATTGTAATAGTGTACTGCCATCTTTCATATTGACAATGGTATTTGTCATCAAATTGGTTTGCCATGTTGCATCGTCAAACACAATTTCACAGGTTCGTTTGGCATCACGTCTAAAATAATTCAACACAATTGACACAACAAATGTATC
This sequence comes from uncultured Chitinophaga sp., assembly GCA_964456225.1. Taxonomy (GTDB): domain Bacteria; phylum Bacteroidota; class Bacteroidia; order 2-12-FULL-35-15; family 2-12-FULL-35-15; genus 2-12-FULL-35-15. Next base: position 9,098 of record CAYWAV010000022.1, read on the forward strand.
GTATACAAGTACGTAGTTGGCATAATCAATAGCATTTATGTCGATGCTAGATTTATTGCGCAGAGTCTTTTTTACTTCTAAAGGCTGACCGAATATCCATAGTACATAATCCAGTTCATGAATTAAGTCGAGATGAACACCGCCACCCATTTCTGTATTGGCACTATAATTTTTTTTATAGTCCACATTGCTTCTCCATTCTGGCAAATAAGAACCACAATACACATTTACTTCTTGTACTTTTTTTAATTCAACATTTTTTTTGAGATAAAGCAAGGATTCTAAAAAGCGTAAGTTGAAAGCGGTGTAGGTCATGATTTTGTTTTCGGCAATCATTGACAAACATGCATCGGTATTTTTCATGGAGTGAAAAGGTGGTTTTTCAATGAAGATAGGTTTTTTCAAAGATGCAGCTTGTTGGATGGCTTCAAAATGATAAGCAGTAGGATTAGAGACAATGGTGAAATCAATGCCCTTGCATTCGTTCACGCTTTTTATGTCTGTTACACCATCAACCGATTCAGAATGTTCACCCGACCTTAATGCATAACAATTGACATGTGCATCTAGTTGTTTCAGCGCATGTATGTGTTTTTTTGCAATCGAGCCTAAGCCAATAATGAGTACGTTCATATCTCAAAATTTAATTTTTTGTTTTTTAATAAAAATTCTAAAAAATCAAAATCCAGCGGCTCGTCTAAGTCGAAACAAGTGTGTGGTACATTGTAAATAATGCTTTTAGGAGTAATTGCTGTTGAATAGGTATCAAAAAAATGACGTTTAAAAATATAAAAAGAAGCATTCAAATCATACACTTGCGGGGACGATTGTCTGGTTTTGAAATTGCCTGTCTTAACAAGATTGTAAAATCCGTCTGCTTGTTCTTCCACCATGTTGAAATAAGGATTTCGGTGTGCTTTGCTAACAGAGAAAAGATTGACGGCTTCTTCATTGGCTTTTAATAGTTGAAAAGCTGTTTGAAGATCATCAATTGTTCTCAAGGGAGAAGTGATATCTAAATCGATGATAAAGTCGTAACGGATATTGTTCAACTTCTCATGATAATGCACTAAATCTTTTATTACCGGTAATTTCCCTGCACTATCGGTAGCCATTTCATCCGGACGAATATAATCAGTGGTTAAACCAAATTGTACAGCCGTTTTTTTTATGTCTGCCGAATCTGTTGAAAGAGCAATGTGTGTGGAATGTAGTTTTGAAAATTTGACTGCAGTGTCTATGGAATAAGCAATCAACGGTTTGCCATTGATTGATTTTATGTTTTTACCGGGTATTCCTTTTGACCCGCCTCTCGCGCATAAAGTGATTAAAATGTTGTTCATAACAGCTGCATTCGTTATAGTTTTATGCGTTTAAAAGCATCAATAAAAGATACGTCACTCGCATTGGATATTGTGCATTGATGGTATACTGCATAATTATTGATGAGCATGTATGCATAAAATGTTCGGCTCCATATATCAAAAAATTCATGGGCTTTTTGTGTCCCTTTTTCCTTGTGTCCTCCTTTGTAAAAAGGCACATATTTTATTTCATTGTCATTCTCGTAGAAATGAGTGACTTTGGTGTGCAGGATATTATCATCACTCATGTGTAAGTTTTCATGCCAGGTGTGATCGGCACCTACTAAAATGACGTCTTTGAATCCTAAATTAACTCCTAAAAACAATGCTGTTATACTCACATTTAAACTTTGAGGCATTGCCAGATTTTTTTTGTAAAACCAATGTGCAATGGACGGAAATCCTTTAAATACAGTATAATTAAATGGAGTTATCTGAATGTTAGGATTCTTCTTTTGTAAGCCAAGCAAAACAGGTTGTTTCAAAGCATGTTTTGGAACCATTAAATACAAGAGCCAGTCTGTTCTTTTTTCAAGCGCATTGAATGTAGCAGTTGTTGTTTCATTTTTAATTTCCCAAAAGAAAGGGTCTAACATCACATAATACATCGGTTTTAGTTCTGTAAATTCAGCGGTCATTGCAAATGTGTTCACACATATGAGTGGATGATTTTTAAAAAGAGCCGTATGTTGTTCCAATGATTTTTTTAAAGAAGGCCCATTTGCTAAAACAAAACATTTATTGTTGGATGTAACCGGAAGTCTTAAGCCAAAAGTTGATTGTAATAAAATTTTTAAAACAGACAAAGAGGTATTTATACTCTGGGAAACAAATGAGGCAAAACGTTTATATGTTTTTTCTACTGCCAAGGAATAGCGTTTAAGATATATATATCGCAAATGTAATCAAATTATCACCAATTGTAAGCATTGCAGGTTGTGGAATTTTGTTAATTTTGACAAATGTTTTCTACCAACTAGTGGTTGGAAATATCTGTTTATGAAAAGTAAATTACCAAGACCTATTGTCAATTTAGCCAAAAAAGTGGTTATCCCTTTTTTAAGAAATCGCTGGAAAAAAAATCCTATCGTTGCCGACTGGGTGAAGAAAGGATATATTGATGATGCAGAAATTGATTTTATTGTAATGGATTGGAACAGGTACAATGCACCAACTCCCGGTCCGCATAAAATAAAACAATTGACTATTGCTGAGTTTGGCAAAAAATACAATTGTAAAACATTGGTAGAAACCGGAACATTCAGAGGCGATATGATGGAAGCCCAAAAAAGAAATTTTGATATGTTGTATTCCGTTGAATTAAGTGTTGAATTCTGGGAAAATGCAAAAGAGCGTTTCAAAACCGATTCAAATATTCATTTAATACAAGGCGATAGTGGCACGGTATTACCGAAACTGGTGCCAACGCTTACACAGCCAGCTGTATTTTGGTTAGACGGTCATTATTGCGGAGGAGTAACTGCATTAAGTGCAATAGAATGTCCTATTTATGCAGAAATAGATGCTGTTTTTAAAGACAACAAAGGCCATGTGATGCTGATAGATGATGCACGTTTATTTATTGGAAAGCGTGATTATCCTACAATTTCAGAGCTAACAAATTATATCAAAGGCATCAATCCGAACTATACTGTTACTGTGGCGGATGACATGATTAGAGTAGTAACTGCTTAAGCGAATTTTAATACCAGAACAAAAATGAACGGTACCGAGCGGATTACAAAAAAAATATTTCAAAATTTCGGAATCCTTATTCGTAAGTACAATGCTGCAACAAGTGAAGAGCTAAGAAGAATTAAGCTTTTGGAGCATAATAATATTGATTTGGTGTTTGATATAGGAGCAAACAAAGGACAATATGCAACAGGAATTATTGATGCGGGATATAAAAATAAAATTGTTTCTTTTGAACCTTTAACTTCTGCTTATTCACTTATAGAACCCTTGAGTAACTCATATAAGCAATGGGTAGTTGCTCCACGTTGCGCTATTGGTAGTAAGAAAGAGGAGATTGAGATTAATATTTCAGCAAATTCAGTAAGCAGTACGTTGTTGAATATGCTGGATTCACATTACGATGGAGCTCCTGATTCAAAGATAATTGGCAAAGAAAAAGTACAAGTGTTTCCGTTGGATGAAATAGGAGCGGAGTATTGCAGGTACTCAAAAAATATTTTTTTGAAAATTGATGTGCAAGGTTTTGAGCAGGAAGTATTAAAAGGAGCTCAGGAAACAATCAGCAAAGCAAAAGGAATCGAAATGGAAATTTCATTGGTTCCGTTGTACGAAAATCAAAATTGGTTATTGCCTCAAGTGTTAGAATATATGGAACAAAAAGGCTTTCAATTGAACAGCATTGTTCCTGCTTTTACTGATAATAAAACAGGTGTTGTACTACAATGTAACGGAATATTTTTTAGAAAAAACTAATTGCGAAGCTCTTCCTTTATACAATAATTGCTTTACTCATCGAGTTGTAAATATCTACCATTGTATCTTGTAAATTCCATTTGTATTCCCATTCAGGGTAGTCTTTTTGAAATTTAGATAAGTCGCTGATGTACCAGATATGATCACCGCTTCTGGCTTGTTCACTATATGTATGACTTAATTTTTTTCCGGTTATTGTTTCGCAAAGTTGAATGGCTTCAATCATCGAACAGTTTGCAAATCTCCCGCCACCCGCATTGTACGCTTCACCCATCTTCGGATTTTGATAAAAGTGCCAAAACATACTCACCAAATCGGAGCTGTGAATATTATCTCTTACTTGTTTTCCTTTGTATCCAAAAATGGTATAATGATTTCCGGTGATTGTACATTTCATCAGGTAGGATAAAAAACCATGAAGTTGTGCTCCGCTATGATTAGGTCCTGTGAGGCAGCCTCCACGAAACACACCCACTTTCATGTCAAAATATTTACCATACTCCTGAGCCATTACATCCGCAGCCACTTTAGAGGCACCAAACACTGAATGTTTTGTATGATCAATACTCATGTGTTCGTCAATACCATTTTTAAAATAAGGATGGTTTTCTGCAATTTCCCAACGTGTATCGGTTTCAATTAATGGTAAAAAGTTAGGATTGTCGCCATATACTTTATTGGTAGATGTAAAGATGAATACAGCTTTGCTACAATATTTACGTGTTAGTTCAAGCATGTGCAACGTGCCAGTAGCATTCACCCCGAAATCTGTAATCGGCTCTTTTGCTGCCCAGTCGTGGCTAGGTTGGGCTGCTGTATGAACAATCAATTTTACATCCGTCCCGTATTGGTTGAATATTTTTTCAAGTTCCTCTAAATTACGGATATCGATGTTGTGATGTTCGTAGTTGGAAACCGTTTCTTTTATACGATTTACATTCCAGTTGGTAGAAGCTTCGGGACCAAAGAAATAGCTTCTCATGTCGTTATCTATACCAATAATTTTGTCGAATTTTTTAGAAAAAAAGGATACTGATTCGCTTCCAATCAGTCCTCCCGAACCTGTTATGATTGCTATATTCATTTGAATGGGTTTTGGTTGCAAATATAATGATTATAGACGAATAAAATGGAATGGCTTATTTAGCCCAAGAAGCAATTGTAGCATAGCTTTCTTGAATTAAATGATTCAGTTTTGCTGCTATAGTTGTGGCATTGTTTTTTTTAATTTGTATCTCTTCCTTGCTTAATGAAGCGAGTGTTTTTCTAACTTGCTGACGGAGTTCTTCATTGTCTTCTACTAACCATCCCGCATCTTGCAACATAAACCAGTTATCACTTTCTTTATTGCCACAGAATAAAATGGTAGCTCCTGAGCAAACACTACTCACTGCTTTGGACGGAACAGCAACATGTGTCCACGAATTAACCAATGTTACCAAATGAACATCAATGTGATGCAATTCATTACGCGGCACGTTGGATAAAATGCTAACTCCTGCTTTGTTTTTTGCGTAGTCTTTTATCTCTTCAGCTTTTATCCCATACACAGCCAATACAAGATGATGGACTTCGGGATTGATAGCATCAATTACTTCTTTTATAAAATTCGCGGAGTGTGGGTTGCCGCAATTGCCGCAGTATCCAAGGTATATTTTATCATCGTATAGTTTCCAGGATGGTGTACTTGCAACTTTATTTTGTTCCAAAAATACTCCACAAGGCAAAATAACATGTTCTATGTTCGCATTAAATTTTTTATCCAATTCCTCCTTTTGTTTAGGTCCTAAGGCAATGATTTTTTTTGGAGCATTTTTATAAGTTTGTTTCAGGGCGTACTTGTATAAAAAATTTGTTTCAGATACTTCATTAGAAGCAGCAAAACCTTCCGGAAATAAATCCATACTCCACAGAATCCATTCTATTTTTTTTTTGCCAAAAATTCGAGACGCCCACATAGGTAGAAGAGGCGGACTGGTCATTACAATCACAGGGCCATGGTTTAGTCGTGCTGCTTTTTTAATCAGTTTGTAGCCATCCAAAATACCGCTTAAATACCTTAAGTATTTGTTAGTTCCTTCGTAAATAGTTTTTATGGGATAAACAGTGCCAACCGAATTTCTTTTCATTCCTCCTCCTTCATATTTGCGGTCAATATGAACAATGGCAACTTCTATTTGATGCTTTTCAATTAAATAACTTGTTAAATCCCAAGCATTCTCACCTGTAATATTAATATTGGGAGGGTAGTGGCGGTTAACAATCGTTAGTTTTCTGGGTTCCATAAAATAGATGATCTAAAAAGCAATGTACGATAAACAGGATTTAGAATAGTGGATATACCCAGTTTGGAGTGATAAACCATACAAAGTTAATTAAAAGTTTTAAAACTATTTGTTTCTGCCCTATCTTTGGGAAAGAAGACAAATTGAATTGTAGAAACCGTTGAACACAATTAAAAAACAAGGAATACAAAATGCACTCATTACTTATGTGGGTGTTGCTATTGGATTCATCAGTTTAATGTTTATTCAACCCAATTTGTTAAAACCGGAAGAGCTTGGTTTAACAAGAATCTTAATAGCGGCTGCAAGTTTGCTTTCTACCCTTTTGCCTCTTGGGATAAGCAGTATTACTACACGATTTTTTCCTTTTTTTAGAAACCAAGAAAAAAAACATTATGGCTATTTTGGTTTTATGATGTTGTTTCCGCTCTTGGGAACAATCATTTGTGCTCTGTTGGTTTACTCGTTTAAAAATGTGGTTGTTCATCAATACATTGATCAATCACCAATGTTTACCTATTATTTTGATTTGTTACTTCCATTAGCAACCATCATGGGTGTTAACATGGCGCTGAATGCTTATTCTGCATCTCTTTTTAAAACAACCATTATTACTTTTTTAGAAGGAATTTTATCACGATTGGTTTTCATTGTTTTAATTGTGGTGTATTATTATGAATGGATTACATTATCTCAATTCATCTATTTATTTGTATTCAGTTATTTGTTGCAGACGGTGTGGATGTGTTTCTATTTATTTTCTGTGGATCGCCCTTCACTTAAAATTGATAGAGCTTATTTTAAAGGAGTGGGGGTAAACAAGCTTATTTCATACGGGTTGTTTTTAACACTTACAAATGTGGCGTCATTGAGTTTAAAACATTTGGATGCAATCCTGATTGGTAAGTATTGGGATTTGTCATACGTGGGTGTGTTTGCGGTAGCTGCATACATTTCTCTTATTATAGAAATTCCATTGAATTCATTAGAGCGTATCTCACATTCAAAAGTTGCTCAAGGATTTGCTAATAACGATATTGAAAGCATAAAAAAAATATATTATCAATCAGTAAAATATCTTATGCTAGTAGGTGGAATATTATTGGTGGGGATTATTTGTAATGTTCAAGAGCTTTTAGGTTTGTTGCCAGAAGAGTATCATGTGGGTGTCAATGTTACAATTATTTCTTGCTGTGCTGCATTTCTAAATGTTTCTACCGGAATAAATACATCCATTATTTTTAATTCTAAAAAATATGTTTACGGAACAGTTTTGTTAATTGTATTGATGGTTTTAGCATTAATTCTAAATCTTTGGTTGATTCCAATATACGGAATGGTGGGAGCTGCAATGGCAACTGGAGCGTTGGCTGTGCTTTACAACATAGCAAAGTTTGTACTGATTTTGATTTTCTTTAAGATGCAACCATACGATTCATCTAGTCTGAAAATTCTTTCTGTTATTTTAATCTCTTTTGGAATAGCTTATTTACTGCCTCAAATGGATAATGCTATTGTTTCAATGATTGTTAAAACAACTGTAATTAGCACAACCTATTTAGGATTAGCCTATGTTATGAAAATCGCTCCTGAGTTTCATAAGTATTTACCTTTTCATAAATAAAAGGAGCTTCGTTTTTTTACCACTAATGCACTAAGGTCACTAAGATTTTTTCAGGAAATAATTTATGTTACTTTGTAGAAGTAAAAAAGGAACCTTTGTGGTTCCTTTTTTTTGTGGTAAATATTTTACAATTTCTTCAACAAGGCTTCGCAATCTTTTTTCGCTTTAATGTCATCCTCGTTTGCTGGTATAATTTCCAATGCTTTCTGTGCCCAAAGTTTTGCTTCCACATTTTTACCCATATCAGCATATGTTTGTGCTAATTCATATTGGTGGTTCATGTATTTTGGTTCAATTCCAATAGCTGTCATAAACGCTTTAATTGCATCATCATAAGAACCACCCGGAGGAACTCCACCGAAAAAAGAATTGATCATTGCTTTTTCAATTGCGCTGAAGCCCGCAATTGTTTTGTGCCAACGACCTAAAATATGATGTGCTCCAGCTAATTTTGGATTCAATGCAATGGCTCTGTCGGCTTGTGCTTTAATCAACTTCGCATTTGCAATTTTTTGTTTGGAACTAGCATTTTCGTTGATGCGGCCCAATGCCATTGCATAAGCGTAATGCGCATCTGCACTTGCCTCATTAATTTTAATCGATTTTTTTGCAAGGTATTCTGCATTTTTATAATACTTCATTTTTTCTGTTTCAGCAGCCACATAATAATAGCCGTATTTCGAATAGCAATAACTTGCCAACTGTAAATAATTAGCATTGTTTGAATCTGATTTCACCAATGCTTGAGAGATTGGAAATGCTTCCTTGTATTTATACTCTGCTTTTAATTTCAAAGCTTTTGTGTATTGCTCATCGTTGGATTGTGCCATTATAGCAGTGCTTGTTACGATTGCAAAAGTAATAGCGAATAATTTTTTCATATTTTTTTGTTTTTTTGTTTTTTTTGTTTTTAAAAAGCTCTGTTTATGCCTACCACAAATCGATATTGAACAAATCCTTTATCCGTTGCCGGGATTTTATTTAAGAAAAGTGGCATATCAAATCGAATAGTTAATGGATTAACCGTTTGCAATGCACCAAATTTTTTAATTGTTAATGTTGCTCCAACACCAGCATCTGCACGTAAGTCCGACATTTTTAAAATTGGATCGCCTGTTTTGCTATAATTGATGATTCCTGCGTCACCAAATAGGTATGTGGTAAGTTTAAATGTTTTGGTTAACCAATTTTGTTTTTTAATTTTTATGATTCCACTGAATTCTAATTCTGCATTTACTGCAGCGCCTGTATTTCCTTTGTAAGTATAAACAATACTTCCATCACTTTGTATTTGTGGAGCAAGGTAACCGGAGTAACCTCTTAAATTTAATCCGCCTCCGTGATGAAAAATATTGGTGGTTGCACCAACTTCTGCCCAAGTAGGATCAAAAAATCCTTGTGAACGAGTATATTTATTTTCCATCATCTCTTCAGGATTTGCACCAGCTAAAAATAAAGAGGATTCACTCGCCCAATTGCTGCCTGTTCCGTATTGTCCGTAAACTTTTGTATTCAACAACAAACGCCATAATTTTGTGCGGTTTGTCATTGTTATACTTGCTGTTTGAAAATCGTAATCACTCATTACAGCAGATGAACGTAAACCAAGATTAATGTTTCCTGTACCTGCTGCATAATTGTAAGAGTGATCCAAACCTACATTAATTGTGTTGTTTAATTGGTTTGGTGTCCATTCTTTTGGCAATAATAAATAAGGAAGATCATTCAATCCTTTTCGATACATCGATTTGAAATAAAGATATATTTTGTTTTTTCCTTTGATGTCTTTGCGGTCAAAACCAACTGTATATCCATTTAATCCATCCAATGCTTTCGCAGAAAAATAGAAAGAAGAGCCTTTCATAAATTTATCAGTAGCTGTTCTGTAATTTAATCTGAAACTAACATTGTCATACAAATCTTTTGCATTGTTTTCGGTTGCTGTATCCAAGTAGTTATGAGCGATTCCTGTATTGAACCAAACTGTAGCATCAAAAATATGTTTGTATGCCATGTAGTTTCCATTCATGTTCAATCCTACTTTTAAACCATCGTAGCCGTTGTACCAAACATCCGGACGAGCAAATAATTCGTAACGGGTCCAATCGGATGGATTATAAATTTTAGAATCGAAGCGGTATTTTATTGGAAATTTTTGATTGTTGTTTAACATATTCACATCTGCCAAACGTGTACTTGGATCAATAATAACGTTTGCTATTCCGCCTGGAATAGTCACTTCAGCAGTATATGTTTTTTGCACATTGTCCCAACCTATCCATCGTGGTAACACTTTTGATTTTGTTTGTTTCACAAACCAGGTATTAGGTATGTGATAATAATAAACACTATCATTGTTTCCAACGATTGCAAAATCAATTGGCATTTGCATGCCTTTGCGTTCAAAAGTTACCTTGTAAGCATCATCTCCTTCGCTTGGTTTGACAGATTTTACTGCATAATCAATTGTTTTTGAAGTTTCCATCCACTCATCAAAAAACCAATTTAAATCCACGTGTGTGAATTGAATCACCGAATTTCTAAAATCTTCAACTTGAGGATGAGCAAATTTCCATTGATTGAAATAATTACTGATGGCCGCAATGAATAATGAATCACCTAATGTGTATTGTAAGTTGTATAACATGGTTGCTGTTTTCATGTATACTTGTGAATAGCCGCCACCATGACGAATAGCACCATTATAGCCATCGCCATGTAAATTCATAAATGTTTCCACATCTTTGGCTGCGGAGTTCATATAGCCATTGTAGACTTCGCTGTTACGAACATAGTCGGGTTCCATAAAGCGGTTTACGTAATTTGATTTTGGTAAATAGGCGATGCGTTGTTTTCCGTCAATACGTTCATAGGTCCAGTTGGTAATAAATTGTGTGAATCCTTCATCCAAAGACGGACGATAGGTTTCGTTGGAACCAACCATTCCGAAGAACCAGTTGTGACTAATTTCATGCACAAACAAATCGCGGTAGTTAGGGTCAAATCCTCCGCAAAGTGTTAGCATTGGATATTCCATTCCATCTTGCGCATCAGCCACCACCATTTTTTTGTAGCCATACATTCCAAAATCTTCGGAATTTATTTTGATAATTTTTGCAGTGTATTCAGCAGCATTCAACCACCCAACCGCATGTGGCTCTTGCACTAATGCAATACATTTAATGCCGTTCCATTCTGTTTCGCTGATACGATAAGTTGGATCGGCAGTCAATGCAAAATCATGCACATTCTCAGCATGAAACATCCAGGTTTTTGTAGTTCCGTTTGGCTCAATGATTACAGATGGTTTTTCGTTCCAAGGTTTTTTAGCAAAATTCTTGATGTCGAGTTTGGCGCGTAAATCATCAGGCAATACATCTTTTCTATTCAACAACATTCCTGTCGCATCTAAAATATAGTTGTTAGGAAATGAAAATGCCACATCAAAGGTCCCATAATCACCATAAAATTCATGGTCCATGTGTTGGTCGGTATCCCAACCTGCTTTGCGATCGTACACCGAAATGCGTGGATACCAATGCACCACATCGTAATGTTTGTAGCCAAATGCATTAAACATTTTCATTCGGTTACGAATAGAGCCATTATCGAAATACGTTTTGAAATCTAATTTGAAAGTGATGCTTTCGCCTGATTTTAGTGGAGTAGGGAGATATACTTTTAAAATAGTATTGTCTAATTCCATTTTTAAATCAACACCATTGGATGTGATTTTTGAAACAACTGTTCCTAAGCCTTGTTCCTGATACTTTCCAAATTTTACTTTAATGTTGTTGTTTTTATATAAATCTTCCAAGTAAGAACCCTTTGTTTGAGCATTGTTATATAAGTGGAAGTAAACAAATGCTAGTTCATCTGGAGAATTATTGTAATAGGTTAATTCTTCCGTTGCTTCAATGATATCTGTTTTATCATCCAGCGAAGCATTTATTTTATAATGCACATCTTGCTGCCAATATCCTTCGATAGGTTTTCGGTTTTTCCAATAATATTGGTTATTGCTACTTTGAAAATTGCTTTCAGGAAATTGTGCAAAAGATTGGCTTGCAAATGAGAGCAAAAGTGTAGTTAAGAGAGTTATTTTCTTCATAGATAAAATCGTGCGTAAATTCTATTGTAAATATAGACGATTTTTTGAAAATGGTGAGAGAAATGTTGTTCAATAGTTAATTGGTTCACTGGTTAATTAGTCGTGTTGCCCGTTCTTCGTGGTAAAAATTAGATTTCATGCAAATCCTTTACGGAGCCAAAGCCAATCACATCTTTCACGCTGTGTTCATCGTCTATTTCGGCACCACGAACGAGTTTATTTAAACCAAATTTTTCTTTTAATGAATACACCGTTTTTCGCAGTTTGTCTTTTTTGCTGTGGTCTTCAAACATTCCGTATTGTACCATACTTTCATTCACAAAGTTGCCAACATAAATACTTAAGGAGGTGGTGTCTTCATTGATAACGGATTCCGATTTATTATCGATTGCAAATTGTTTCATTCGTTTTTTTAATACTTGCATAATATCTACACCATCCTGCATGGGAATACTCATATTGATATTGTCGCTATAATTGTAGCCATTTTCGTAGCGGGTATGAAAGCCAATCGTTTTGCAAAATACATTGGCTTGTACCATTCGTTTTTCAAGTGTTAAGCAAAGTGACAAAAAAATGGATTCGATGTATTCTGGTTCTTTACGTTGTGCTAAAGATAAATGTCGCATCGCCTGCATACTTTTGTATTCGGTACGATCATACATATCCACTTCTCCAAAATTTAAGCGTTTGTGCCAATAGTCGCCTGCTACACCGCGACAAATAATCCTCAATCTCTCAGGAGAGGTATGTCGCAATTCCACAGGATTATTGATATTAGCCCGTTGCAAGCGCTCCGCCATGTTTTTTGCAATGCCTGGTAAATCTTTTAAACGCAACTTACTTAAAACAGTATCAATGTTTTCGGGAGTAATGATGGTGAGTCCATCTGGTTTTTGAATATCGCTGGCAAGCTTTGCTAAAAAGGCGTTGGGAGCAATTCCAATCGAACATTTTAACCAATCGCCTACTTCATTTTTGATGTCTTGCTTTATTTTTTTTGCTACTTCTACCATGTCTTTATGCACAAGTTGGTAGTTATTCAAATTAACAATCGCTTCATCAATGCTTTTCGGAATCACATCTTCCGAATACTTTTTCAGCACTTTCATAATCTTCACATGAAAGTCGCGGTAACGAGCAGGGTTGGTTTCTAGAGGAACTAAATCCGGACAAATCACCATAGCTTCGTTGAGGCGCATGCCCGTTTTGATGCCTCTTTTTTTTGCTTCGATGGAAGGAGCAATGATGCAGCCAAATTTCCCCGTGTATACACAAACGCCAACAGGACGACCACGCAACCAATAATTGTTTTGCTGTTCACAGCTGGCAAAAAAACTATTCATGTCAATAAAGAGTACACGAGAGCCGGTTTTTGTATGGAGGGAATTTTGGTTCAATGGTTTATTAGTTCAATCGTTCATTAGTAGTGTTAACCGTTCTTTGTGCCCGTCATTGCAATCGTTCTACTTTTGTCATTTCGAGTTGTCACCCTGAGCGGAGTCGAAGGGCGAGAAGTCATTGTGAAGGAAACGAAGCAATCTCTTTTCAATGGGTTGTCCAGAAATTGCCTCGCTCCTCGCGATGATTATATTTTATTCATATGTAGCGAAGTCGAGAAAAAAATCGGGGTGGTTTCATTATTGAAATAACCATGGCGTTGTTTATTTTTTACCGAAAACAGCACCCCGATTCGAAAACATTAAAAATCATTAATCACAAACAAAATATTTTTTAAGTTTCATTTGCAAATGTGCAAATATATTTAGTATATTTGTGCTAAATATATTAGCAATGTCAAAAATAGCCAAAAACATTAGTGTTCTGAGAGCACTAAAAAAACTATCTCAAACTCAGTTATCGGAAGAATTGGATATTTCTCGCTCCCGATTAGGCTCTTATGAAGAAGGAAGAGCTGAACCTCCGTACGATCTTTTGATCAGAATTGCTGACCATTTTCACATCGCAATTGATGCCTTGGTCCGTGGTGATTTGGCAAAAACCGACCCCGAATCTTTAATGGAAGTTGGTAAAAATCGTATCCTGTTTCCTGTGATTGTGGACAGGCAAAATCATGACTTAGTAGAAGTAGTCCCTGCAAAAGCGGTAGCCGGATATTTAACCGGTTATGCCGATCCTGAATTCATCGAAGATCTTCCAATTATGAATCTTCCGTTTAAGATTGTTGGGAAACATCGTGCCTTTTCCATCAAAGGTGATTCTATGCCGCCACTAAAAGATGGAACGTTTGTAGTTGGTAAATATGTGGAGTCTTTAAAAGAAATTAAAGAAGGACAAACCTATATCATCCTTACCAAAGAAGATGGTGTTGTATATAAACGCTTGTATCGCGAAGACAAAAAATTAAACGATGTGTTTCAATTTCATTCCGATAATCAAGCGTATTCGCCATACACAGTTAAATCCGAAAACATTATTGAGGTGTGGAGCTTTGTCTGTAGCTTAAACATTGGTGAATTCAAGCCACAGGATTTGAACTTGGATAGTATGATTCGGTTCTTACAGTCGTTTAGAGTGGAGATGGGGAAATAGTTTTTTAGGTTGATGCAATTTCAAAAGACATGATTAACATGAGCAATATAAAATTATTTGAAGAAAAGAAAGTTCGTAGTCAATGGAATGAGGTTGAGCAACAATGGTATTTTTCCGTTGTGGATGTTGTCGAAATTTTAACAGATAGTCCCGACTCTAAAGATTATTGGTATAGAATGAAAAAAAGAGAAAAACTATCGGGAATTGAGTTATCGACAATCTGTCGACAACTCAAAATGGAGTCATCTGATGGTAAAAAGTATTCTACAGATTGCTCAAATACAGAAGGTTTATTACGCATTATTCAATCGATACCTTCACCAAAAGCTGAACCTTTTAAGCAATGGTTAGCAAAAGTGGGATATGAGAGAATGCAAGAAATTTCTGATCCTGAGCAAAGTATAGATAGAGCAAGAGAGAATTGGCAAGCACTTGGAAGAAGTGAGAAGTGGATACAACAAAGAATGACCGGACAAGAAACCCGAAATAAGTTAACGGATTATTGGAAACAAAATGAATTAGAAAAGGCTAATGAATTTGCGTTTTTGACTAATATCATTCATAAAGAATGGACAGGCTTGACAGTAAAAAATCACAAGAACATAAAAGGTTGAAATCACAAAACCTTAGAGACCATATGACGGAAGCAGAGCTTATTTTCACAGCATTGGCTGAACTCTCTACTCGTCAAATAGCAGAAACTGAAAAGGCAAAAGGATTAATTGAAAATGCAAAGGCTGGTAAAAAAGGTGGTTCAATTGCAAAAAATGCCCGAAAAGCATTAGAGTCTAAAACAGGAAAAAGTGTTGTGACTGGCGAAAACTTCTTGCCTCAGAACAAACAAAGCAAAAAATTAAAGTAAACGGTTTGATAGTATGATAAGATTCTTACAGTCGTTTAGAGTTGAAATGGGCAAGTAACCCGATTTTTCAACACAGAGTTCTCAGAGAAAAAAGGAGAGTTTCACAGAGTATTTTTGTGCAGCTCTCTTTTTTTATTTCTCTTTTTTGTAACTCTTTTTCACTCCGTGCACTCTGTGTTGAAAAACCCTATATTTGATAAATGTTCGCCATCATAGATATAGAAACTTGCGGAGGTAAATTCAATTACCCGAACGGGCGCATTACCGAAATTTGTATTTTAATTCATGACGGTCTTACTGTTGTAGAAAAATTTTCCACCCTCATCAATCCTGAATGTTATATCTCTCCTTTGTATACCGACATTACCGGAATTACCAATCAAATGGTGGCGGGCGCTCCGAAATTTAGTCAAGTAGCAAAAAAAATTCATGAACTTACTGATGGACGAACTTTTGTTGCTCACAATGTAAGTTTCGATTATAATTTTATCCGCGATGAATTCGCTTCTCTTGGTTTTCATTTTCACCGAAATAAATTGTGTACTGTTCAACTAAGCAGAAAATTAATTCCAGGACATAAATCGTATGGCTTAGGGAAAATATGTGAAGCATTGAATATTCCTAACAATGCACGACACAGAGCCGAAGGTGATGCTGTGGCGACTGCGAAATTGTTTGATATGTTGTTGGAAGCGAAAATGCGTCAAAAAGGACAAATAGCTTTTAATCGTTAAAAATAAAATCATGGCAATGAAAAAAAATTACATCTTATTCTTCTTCCTTTTAATTTCTTATTTTTCTTATTCTGCAAACTGGCTGGTTGGTCCAACTCGTACTTATACTTTGCCAAGCCAAGTTTCAGGATTAGTGAATAATGGAGATACCGTTTCTATTGATGCTGGAATTTATAATTCGGATGTTGCACACTGGACAGCCAATAATTTATTACTTCGTGGTGTTGGTGGATTGGCACATTTAAAAGCGAACGGGCTTAGCTGGGGCGGAAAGGCCATTTGGGTAATTGGTGGAAGCAATACCAAAGTAGAATGGATAGAATTTTCTTTGTGTGCTTGTCCTTCCGAAAATGGTGCCGGTATCCGACAAGAAGGATTGAACTTAACAGTCAGCCATTGTTATTTTCATGATAACGAGAATGGAATTTTAGCAGGAACATTAAACCCAAGTAAAATTATTATTGAGTATACCGAATTTAGTACCAATGGTTTTGGAGATGGCTATACTCATAATTTATACATTAATAATATCGACACGCTCGTTTTTCGTTACAACTACACGCATCATTGCAACATCGGACACGAAATCAAAAGCAGAGCACATGTGAATTACATTATGTATAACCGCATAAGCAACGAAGCAACAGGCAATGCCAGCAGAGAAATTGATCTTCCAAATGGTGGAACGAGTTACGTTATTGGAAATGTGATTGAGCAAGGGCCAAATTCTACCAACTCAGGAATTGTGGGTTATGGCTTGGAAGGCTTGGTAAATCCAAATCCTCAGGAATTTTATTTTGTCAATAATACAGTTGTGAACGACCGAACAACGGGAACGTTTGTGGCTTTGCCATCATCGGGATTAAGTTTATATAAATCTTACAATAATATTTTTGCAGGGCCAGGCACAACTCTTTCAGGAGCAGCAATAGTTATAGATAGCTCTAATAATATTCGTACTTCAAGTATTGCAACAATGGGATTTGTAAATGCAAGCACCTATAATTATCATCTTACAGCGGGTTCTATTGCTATAAATGCAGGAACCAATCCTGGGATTGCAAATTCTGGTTTTCCATTAACAGCTGATAAAGAATATTTTCATCCGATAGATTGGGTTACGCGAACAACTACAGGAGCAATTGATATAGGTGCGTTTGAATTTGCACCGCCCGTTTTTGTAAATGAATTATCCGATTTGAAAAACGAATTTCAATATTGGATGCACGATGGAACAATTACTTGTGCCACCTCGCTTTCTTCCGTTGTTATTTATATTTATGATATGACTGGAAGAATGGTGCTCTCACAAAAAGTTGGACAAGGTATTTCTTTAATAGATTTTAAAAATTTTCCAACAGGAGTTTACATCATAAAAGAAGTAACCGATTCAGAAATGCTTAGTGGGAAGTTTGTTCGTTGATGCAAGGAAGAAGTTGGAATTACTATTCTTTGACCAGTTTTTTTGTCTGTATCCCATCAATCTGAATAAAATAAATTCCGATTTTTAAAGCAGAAACATCTATTGTTTCCTTGTTTGAACGATTTTCTGTCTGCAACAATTCTCCAATAGAATTGTAAATTTCAATCAAGTGACTTGTGTTGTCAGGAAAAACGAAGCTAATGTTTGTAGAAGAAGGATTAGGATATAGCACAATGTCTTCTAATTGATACATTTCAATTTGTGTAGAAACACCAAATTCGTATGCGCCCATATCCGGATTTCCTAAACGGGTTAATCCTAAAATATCAGTAAGTGGTGCGCCCGACAAATTGCCGGAATTGATTAATAAACTTGAACTTTGCAAATGAAGTCCATCGTCAGCAGTTAGCCAGCAATTATCAATTCCAATTGCATTTGCAATACTCATAAACAACGGATTTGTAGTAATGTTGCCAGTCCCCGGCCCTGTAATAGCATGCGGAGTAGTTTGTCCAACTATATCAATACAAGAATAGGTTGCATTAAAATTAGCTAAACCAATAATGTAAAATTGCGGACCAATTCCTGAAGCCGTATTTCCCCAGAAAACACTGTTAAAAATGTTGGGATTACTATTTCCGGAAAAACTCCCACTCGGAGAATTTTCTCTATCAGAAACAATTCCTCCACCATCAATTGCAGAGTTATTTGCAAAAACACAATTCACTACCAATGGATTTGCATTTCCGCTATTGCCTCCCCAGCAATACATTCCACCTGCTCTTTGCAAAGCGCTGTTGGAATAAACAATTGTGTTTGTAAGTGTTGGACTGGAGTTGCCACCCAATCCAAAATTATCTATTCCGCCACCGCCATTATATGCGGTATTGTTAGTGATGATGCAATTGCTGATAATGGGTGAGGAATTTCCACCCGTATGTCCGCTATTAAAAATACCTGCTCCAAACTGAGCAAAATTATTTCTGATGACACAATTTCTGATAGTTGGACTACAAACATTTCCTGAGTTGCCACCATTATTATAAAATCCTCCTCCTAAACCATTTGTTAGTGTGGGAGCTCTGTCATCGTTCGCACCTTGAACTATAAATCCATCAATAATAGCTGTATTATTTATTCCAACAGGATTGCTGATTACATGATAACTATTGTCAGCAGTAGTTGAGCCCGCAATTTCTCCACTTAAAATACTGCAGGGGCCGCAAGAAAAAATACGTTGTGATAAAATAGTTTCAGTTCCGGCAAAACTGCCGTAAATGGTTACTCCATTTTTCATAACAAAAGAAATGTTTCTGTTGGTTGTAGCAGTTGTTAAATAAGTGCCACACATAACCCAAACTTCATCCCCTGTAGAAGAAATATTAATGATTGCTTGAAGCGAATCGCCCTGTTTTGCATTTGCCCAACTACTACCATTTAGAAGGCCTGCACCTGATGGAGAAACATATCTGGTGATTGAAAATGAATAAGTGCTGAGCATGGTCAGCAGCAAAAATATTTTTAGTGTCTTCATCTTGATAATTGGAGCTGGTTAAGTATTAGAGCTAAAATAAAGAATTTTCTTGTAATTCGAAAAGAAAAGTGTTCCAATCACTTTTGACTCTGGCAACTTCTTCTATACTTTTTTGAGTAGCGATATATTGGATAAGTAATACAATCCAGAAAGAAAATGTAACGTAGTGCCAAAGTTTTAATTCATTTCTCGAGAATTTTATTTTTTCAATTCTCTGTGATCTTTCTTTCAATTTTGGAATTTCAATTTTCTTGTAAACGAATAATTTTAATTCCTCTGAATATTTTGAAAAGGTTTCGATACGATCTGCAGAGTTGTTTCCAGACAAAATTTGGTCAGCTTGGCTAATTAGATCTTTTAATTGTCTTTCTAAAAGAGCTATATTTCTTTCGTTTTCTTCCATGCTTTAAGCTAACATAGTTATTTGTCTTCTG
Source organism: uncultured Chitinophaga sp. (assembly GCA_964456225.1). Taxonomy (GTDB): domain Bacteria; phylum Bacteroidota; class Bacteroidia; order 2-12-FULL-35-15; family 2-12-FULL-35-15; genus 2-12-FULL-35-15. The sequence continues at coordinate 28,473 of CAYWAV010000022.1, forward strand.
TTGTTAGTCTCGTTCACCCAAATTTAAATAACCTTGATTAATAATTATAAGGATTATCAAATATAGTGAAAATGAGATTACTCTCCTGAACGAATCTTCGCTCTGCCCGTTCCGAAAAAATTCTTTTTTTTAAATCCGCGAATATCCCTGTTTTCTGCGTCATCCGCGTCCTATCTGCCAAGAGCCCTAACCGCCTTCCAAACAATATTCAAGTCATTCTCAATTTTATAATCTTTAGAGTAAGCCAAATGCAAACGATTGCGAGTATCTGCATTAATGGTGATATTGTTTTTAATTGCATCGGCTGGAGAAAGTACGGATGGTCTTAGTTTTGGTAAATGTTCATGTTTGTCTTTTCCATAACCTACCCAAGATTTAAAACCAAAGAGTACCGCAAAAATATTTTTAAGGAATCCCAATTTGTTTTCTTGAACTAAAATAAAAATAGGGAAGAAGAGGAATAAAATAAAACTCGACAATACATCAAACAAGCGTTTGTTGCGTTTGTTTTTTGGTTTTCCGATGGAGTTCACATCAATGATATATAGGTCTCCGGCAGTATCAATAGAGTTGCTTCCTATGATGGATAAGCTTTCGGGTGGAGCAATTTTAAAATCTACATCCGCAGCAACAAGTGTGTGCATGTAGTCAATTATGCCTTGAGAAGAAATGTCGCGGGAACAAAAGATTGCTTCATTGATTTTGTAAATTTCAATTACTTCTTCAATCTGATTGATATTGCCTACATAATCTTTGTGGGTGTTTCCATTGTCGTCAGCGCTGATGAAAACTAATAAGCTGGTATTAATACTTGTTTGTCGCAATAAGCCACTCACACGTTCAAACTCTTCTTGTTTTCCAATAATGGCAATGCGTTTTGTTTTATCAGGATTTAGATTGAATGATTTAAGTCCAGCAAAATGGAATGCCAAACGAGAAATCAAATAGGATAAAACTACCCAACCCATTCCAAGAATAATTAATGCTCTAGAGAAACGGTATGCTTCAGGCAATAAAGAGTATGCAATTAAAATAATTCCGGTCCCGACTAAAATTCCTCTGATGATTCTAAACAAACGAACAGGTTTATCATAACCGCCACTCAAATAAACGGTAAACATCCAAATGAGAATGTAGGCAGGAAATGCAATATTAACAAGAGCAGAAGAGTAGGAACCGCCTTCCAAAAATTTAACATTCTTTTCGTAATAATCTTTGATGAGTAATAATCCGCCCATTATTAAAGCAAAATCAAAAGCAGGAACAGCAATTGATTTGATGAAACGAATGAAGATGGCAGCAGCAGCTCTTAAATAAATAGCAATGTTGATGAGGAAAGAAAATGTTTTTGCATTGTTTTGCGAAAAATGTTTGTTCGCAAAAATCACCATGGCTTTGTAAAACACAAATACATAATTGACGCTGCTCTTTTTTGTGCTTTCTCCTTTGTAGTGAATAATGCGGGTTTCGGGGAAATAATAATTCTTATAACCTCCTAAAATAATTCGGTAAGAAAGATCAATGTCTTCTCCGTACATGAAAAATGTTTCATCTAACAAACCAACTTTATCTAAAACACTTTTACGCATCAGCATAAATGCGCCTGAAAGAATATCTACTTCATGCGTTTTATCTTTGTCTAAAAATCCCAAATGATATTTTCCAAAAGTTTTAGAGCGAGGAAATAAACGAGAGAATCCAAATATTTTGTAGAAAGCAACAGCAGGAGTTGGCAATCCGCGTTTTGACTCCGGTAAAAAATTTCCTTTGCCATCTAGCATCTTTACGCCCAATCCGCCAGCATCTGGATGCGAATCCATAAACGCAACCACTTTTTCAAAAGTATCTTCTTCAACAACGGTATCTGGATTTAAAAGTAAAATATATTCACCTTTTGCAATTCGCATTGCTTGATTGTTAGCAAAAGAAAAACCAGTATTTTTTTTATTCTCGATGAGTAGAGCTTCCGGAAATTTTTGTTTCACCATAGCGGTGGAACCATCCACAGAGTTGTTATCAACTACGAAAATTTCAATAGCAATATTCTTAGACGCTTTGCGAACAGAGTGTAAACATTGTTCCAGGAAATGCTGAACGTTATAATTGACGATGATGACGCTTAGTTTCATTTCGTCAATAAAGAGTTTTCGTAAAGTGTTCTGTTTACAATTGAGCGACCAAGAGTAACTTCATCCGCGTATTCCAATTCATCGCCAATGGAAATTCCACGGGCAATAGTAGAAACAGTAACATTGGAGTCTTTTAATCTTTTATAGATGTAGAAATTAGTTGTGTCGCCTTCCATGGTCGTGCTTAAAGCCATAATCACTTCTTTAATTTCTCCTGATGCAGCTTTCTGAACAAGTGTTTCAATGTTTAAATCACTTGGACCAATTCCATTCATGGGAGAAATGATTCCACCTAAAACGTGATAAACGCCACGATATTGTTGTGTATTTTCGATTGCCATCACATCGCGAATGTCTTCTACCACACAAATAACACTATTATCTCTATGTGGATTGACACACACTTCGCACAAAGGTTTGTCGGAAACATTGTGACATTTTTCGCAATAACGCAGTTCGTTACGGAGTTTGATGAAGGCACCGCCAAATTTATTTACCTCGTGAGCGTCTTGTTTCATAAGATGCAACACAAAGCGCAAAGCAGTACGTTTACCAACACCTGGTAATTTACTAAACTCGTTTACGGCTTCTTCGATAAGTTTGGAGGAGAAGTTCATGAAACCAAAAATACTAATTTTTGATGAGTTGAAATACCTATAATCTTGGCTTGATTGTGTATTTTTACACATTAAGAATGTTAATAAGATGAAATTCCATAAACCACTTGTACAAGCTGTCATTCAAACACTTCAGTCGATTTTTGTCGATGGTGCTTATGCGGATAAAGCAGTGGAACAGGTGTTAAAACAGAATTCCCGCTGGGGTTCTCGCGACAGACGATTTATTGCCGAAACAACCTATGAAATGGTGCGTTGGTGGCGATACCTCACCCTAGCCCTCTCTACCTCATCCGACCTTCGGTCACCTTCTCCAAAGGAGAAGGGAGACGGTAATAATTTTTTAGTTGGAGAGGGAACTGATTCTGCTCATTTTTATCATTTGTTTGCCACACATCAAGTTTTAAAGGGAATTGATTTACCAGATTGGCAAGAGTTCAAAGAAATTGATAAAGATCAGATTTTAAAAAATGCAACTGAAGCAAAACAAATTCGTAAATACCGTGAATCTATTCCTGATTGGTTGGATGAGTTGGGAAGCAGGGAGTTGGGAGAAGCTATTTGGGAGCAGGAGTTGGGAGCTTTAAATAAGGAGGCACAAGTAGTACTTCGTGTAAACACGTTAAAAACAAATGCCGTTCAATTGCAAAAATTATTGAATGAGCAATCGATAGAAACATTTCCTGTTGGCGATTATGTGGATGCATTGGTTTTGGTAAAGCGACAAAATTTACAAAATGTAAATGAGTACAAACAAGGATTGTTTGAAATACAAGATGCTTCATCGCAATTGATTGCTCCGTTTTTAGAATTGAAAGAGAACATGGTGGTGATAGATGCTTGTGCCGGAGCCGGAGGAAAATCCTTGCATATGGCTGCAATGATGCAGAACAAAGGCAGAATAATTTCCATGGATGTGGAAAAACGAAAATTAATTGAATTGAAAAAACGTGCGGAGAGAGGTGGAGTGAACATTGTAAAAACCCAAATCATTAATCCGGCAAACATTCAAGGTTTAAAAAATACTGCTGACAGATTATTGCTGGATGTGCCTTGTTCGGGTTTGGGTGTTATTCGTAGAAATCCGGATGCGAAATGGAAATTGAATTTGAATTTTATTAATGAAGTAAAAAAAACGCAACAAAAAATTATTGGCAACTATTCGCAAATGCTGAAAGTTGGAGGAATAATGGTGTATGCAACGTGTAGTATTTTGCCAAGTGAAAATCAGGATCAAGTAAAAACGTTTTTAGAAAACAATAAAAATTTCGAATTTATTGAAGATAGAAAAGTGTTGCCTAGTGAAGGGTTTGATGGTTTTTACATGGCTAAAATAAAAAGAGTAAATTAGCTGTCATGAAACAATCAGATGACAATACAGAAATCTATTATCTACTCGAAAAATGTGGACAATTGCCCGCTGACTTTTCTATTGACAAAGTGATTGCATTTGATTTTAAGGATGATTTCTGTATTGTGTTTTATAATGCTCAGGATAGAAATTTCATTTTATTTAAAGCGCAAAATTATATCCAAACTACCGATGCGCTACCCCATCTTTTAAATGAAATTATGGATTATTCTGCTGCTGCTGATTTCAATCCTTCTTTGATAGATGAAGCGATCAAATGCATTGAAAACAAGATGCATTCAAAAAATAACTCGCGATTTTATTTTGATGCACATTGAAAGACATTTATATATACAAACGTCACCATGTAAATTTTTTTCGGCAGAAGAAAATTCAGAAGAATAGAAGTTAAAAAAGAAAAAACTGGAGCAGGAAAGTAAAATAGGAATAATAAGTAAATGTGCCACTTTTGAATTGGTAGAGGACGGCATTTTGTTTATTCGCTTGCTAGAAAATTCAGAAATTGACATCGATGAATCCAAATTGATGCAGAAAAAATCGTTGGATATTACTGAAGGAAAAAAAATTGTTGCAATGATAGATGCCCGTGCGCAAATTGTTGTGTCAAAAGAATCACGCGAATGGGGTTCAACTGCTGAAGCACAAAAAAATATGCAGGCTAAAGCCATCATCGTGAATTCAATGGCGAATAGAATTGTAGGGAATTTCATTATAAAGTTTCACAAACCTATTGCAAAAACGCGTTTGTTTTCCGATGAAGAAACTGCTCTTGCTTGGCTTCGAGAGCAAAAACGAAACTTTGGAATATAAAAAAAAGTTCTCCGAAATTTCTTGAGAACTTTTTTTTATATGTTTATTGTATACTTTTTCACCTACATGTGTATCACTTCTCCGTAAGCAGCAGCAGCAGCTTCCATAATGGCTTCACTCATCGTTGGATGAGGGTGAACCGTTTTAATGATTTCATGTCCTGTTGTTTCTAATTTTCTTATCGCAACAATCTCTGCAATCATTTCGGTTACGTTTGCACCAATCATGTGTGCTCCTAATAACTCACCATATTTTGCATCAAAAATTAATTTTACAAAACCATCTTTTGCTCCAGCAGCACTTGCTTTACCACTTGCAGAGAATGGGAATTTTCCAATTTTAATTTCTTTTCCTAATTCTTTTGCTTTTGCTTCTGTCATTCCAACAGATGCAATTTCGGGCTGGCAATAAGTACATCCTGGGATGTTATTGTAATCCAATGGCTCTGGTGAATGACCAGCAATTTTCTCAACACAAATAATTCCTTCTGCAGAAGCAACGTGCGCCAATGCTTGTCCGCCAACACAATCACCAATAGCATAATATCCTGGGATGTTTGTTTGGTAATAAGGATTCGTTAAAATTTTTCCTTTATCAGTTGCAATTCCTGTTTCTTCTAAGCCTAAGTTTTCAATGTTCGCTTGAATTCCTACTGCAGATAAAACAATTTCTGCTTCAATAATTTTTTCTCCTGCTTTGGTTTTGATTTTTACTTTGCAATCACTCCCTTTTGTATCAACACTTTCAACGTTTGCCTCTGTCATTACATCAATACCCATTTTTTTGAACGAGCGCTCCAATTGTTTTGATACTTCTGCATCTTCAACAGGAACAATGCTTGGAAGAAATTCTACTAAAGTTACTTTTGTTCCCATGGTTGCATAAAAATAAGCGAACTCACTTCCAATTGCTCCGGAACCAACTACTACCATTGTTTTTGGCATTTTTGGTAAAGTCATGGCTTCACGGTATCCAATGATTCTTTTACCATCTTGAGGTAAATTTGGCAATGCACGAGAGCGAGCTCCAGTTGCAATAATAATATGTTTGGCTTCGTAAGTAGTGGTTTTGCCATCGGCAGTTACATCTACTTTTTTACCTGCTTTTATTTTACCTGTTCCCGTAATGACATCAATTTTGTTCTTTTTCATCAAAAACTGAACACCCTTGCTCATCCCATCAGCCACATCGCGACTGCGTTTTACAACTGCAGGAAAATCAGCTTCTCCACCTTTTACAGTAATACCGTAGTCTGCAGCATGATTTAAGTATTCAAATACTTGTGCACTTTTTAATAAGGCTTTGGTTGGAATGCATCCCCAGTTTAAACAAATACCACCAAGGTTTTCACGTTCTATAATGGCTGTTTTTAAACCCAGTTGTGATGCTCTAATTGCAGCCACATAACCACCCGGACCGCTTCCTACTACTATTAAATCGTAACTCATATGATTGATTTTTGAAATTATAAATTTGTACTTATTAACTACGAAAGTAGCAAAAAAAACTGGTACAGATAACGAATAAATGCGAATTTACGAATCCGTGTTTTCTGAAATAAGATAGATTCGTACCTTAGTAAAAAAATCTATATAATTGTCGGGCTTTTAAACCTATTAGAAAAAAGCAAATGACAAGTTTAGATTGGTAAATTTGCATTTATTCGTTATCCGCGCCTATGAAATACATAATATCCTATACCAAACCGCACAATCACTTTATCGATATTGAATTTATTGCATCTGTAGATATAGATGAAACACTCATTCAGCTTCCAGCATGGCGCCCCGGTCGCTATGAATTAGGCAATTTTGCAAAAAATGTTCAAAAGTGGGCTGCTTTTGATGAAAAAGGAAAAGCATTAAAATTTCAGAAAATCACAAAAGATTGCTGGAAAGTGCAAACAAAAGGAGTTTCAGAATTGCATGTGAAGTACAATTATTACGCAGCTGATTTAAATGCAGGTTCTAGCTTCTTGGATGTGAACCAATTGTATGTCAACCCTGTAAATTGTTCTGTGTACATTCCAGAACAAATAAATGAACCTTGTGATTTAGAATTAAAATTGCCAAGCGATTACAAAGTCGCAATTGGTGTCAAAGCTCCCTCTCCTTCTGAGAGGGCTGGGGTGAGGTCTTTGAGGTTCGCGAATTTCCATGAACTTGCGGACTCTCCATTCATCGCTTCTGCCACATTGCAACACAATCAATTTGTGTGTGGAGGAAAGGAATTTCATATTTGGTTTCAAGGTGAATGCAAACCTGATTGGGATAAAATTACTGTTGACTTTTCGAAATTCTGTAACGATCAATTGGTGATGATGAAAACGGCTCCGTTTGATTCCTACCATTTTTTGTTTCAGATCCTGCCCACACGAATGTATCACGGAGTAGAACACACCACTTCAACGGTTTGTGCACTGGGACCGGGTTATAATGTTATGAAAGGCGAATTGTATGAAGACTTTTTGGGAGTGAGCTGTCACGAATTATTTCATGCATGGAACGTTAAAACAATTCGACCTATTGAAATGCAGCCTTACGATTATACCAAAGAAAATTATTCGAAACTAGGCTATGTTTGCGAAGGTGTAACGACCTATTACGGAGACTATTTACTTTTCCGGAGCGGGGTTTTTAGCGAACAACAGTATTTAAAAACATTTGATGAACGCTTGCAAAAGCACTTCGATAACTTTGGAAGATTCAATTTGTCGGTTGCCGACTCTTCTTTTGATTCTTGGTTGGATGGTTATGCACTAGGAATCCCAAATCGTAAAACCAATATTTACGATGAAGGTAATTTATTGGCTTTTGTTACAGATATGTTTATCAGAAAGAATTCTCAAAACAAAAATTCATTGGATGATGTGATGCGTCATTTGTACGAAAATTTTGCTTTGAAAGGGGTAGGATATTCAGATCATGACTATAAAGCAACCATTGAAAAGTTTGCCGGAGTTTCTTACGAAGATATTTTTAACAATTACATCAATGGAATAAAAAATTATGAACCCTTGTTAATGGATGCAATGAATTATGTTGGTTACGAATTAACAAAGGAACCAACCTCAAAATTTAATGAACATGCTTTAGGCATAAAAGTAAATGGAGTAGAAGGCGTTTGCAAAGTAACAGCTGTGTATTTAAACTCTGTTGCAGATATTGCGGGCATCGGAATCAATGATGACATTCTTTCGATCAATAAAATGCAGGTAAAGCCGGATGCAAGCGGAACAAATTTTACTGAATGGTGTAATTATTTTGCAAACGTTCCGTTGGAAATTGAATTCGCTTCTGGAGGAATTATTAAATTAATAAAACTGATCCCTCAGCCCGGAGCTTTTTATAAGACTATAAAAATGCGAAAGCAGGCAAAAGCCACTGACGAGCAAAAGAAGAATTATGAGCTTTGGAGCAAAACAAAATTTTAAAATGCTTATAGCTGCTTTTAATTATGCATGCATATCAGAAATTGCCGGGTTTGTTTGTTGGTTAAAACAAATCACTAAATAGCTTGATAATCAGAACAGAACGAAGTCTTTTTTCGATTGTTTTTTAGCTATTAACTAATAACTTGTTAATAACATATTTTGAAGCACTTTAAGACGAATGACCTTTTTTTGTTTATTAGCTAAAGAATTTCAACTATTAAACGTAATAAAACTAAAACTAAAAAACTATGGAACAAACAAACAATGGCGGTGAAACCGCACAAAGACCAGTATTTTTAACAGTGTTATGCATCTTGTCGTTTATTTTTGCTGGTATTGGTATTCTTGGTTATATCACTATAATTGGGGCTATGGGAATGGTAGCTAGTGTTGCTGGTATGGAAGGAATGGAAAGCATGGAAGGTATGGAAGGCATGGAAGGTCTTTCTTCAGCTATGGCTTCTGCTCCAAGCGCAGGTATGACTTGGGCTTATTTAATTGTAGGTTTCCTTACAACTATTATAGGTTTATTTGGTGTTATCAAAATGTGGAAATTGCAAAAATCTGGTTTCATGTTGTATGTAGGAGCTAGTGTAGTTTCTATGATTATGGGAATTGTTTACAGTGGATTTGGAATTTTTGGGTTGATTTTCCCAATTTTATTCATCGTACTTTACGGATTAAATTTGAAACACTTAAAATAGTCGCGTATATAATTTTCAATAAAAATACTCCCATCATCGGGAGTATTTTTATTTTTACAGCATTCATAATTAATTTTAATACATAATAAAATGGAACAAGAGAATCAAAGTGAAATGGTGCAGGCTAAAATGCCAACCTTTTTAAAAGTGTTATGTATTTTAACTTTTGTAGCTGTAGCCATTGGCTTAGTAAGTGGATTATACAATTTAGTAAAAGCACCTTATGCATTAGAAGAGTATGAGACAATGATGGATGTTTCCGGTGGAGCTTTTGAAGGTGAAGGTTTTATGGGCTCAATGATGGAAATGGCGCATCAAAATGCATTGAATGCGCTTCCACTTGCTATAACAGCAATTGGTGCTAACCTGTTTTGTTTGTTTGGTGCATTAATGATGTGGAAATTACGTAAAGTTGGTTTTTATGCGTATGTGTGCGGACAAATTTTAGGAATTGCAATCCCTTCCATTTTGATGGGTGTGAGCGGATGGATGATAGTGGGTGTAATTTTTCCTATTGCTTTCATTATAATGTATGCCGTCAATTTAAAGCACATGTCGTAGTAAAAAGTTAAGTAAGTAAATTAAGTAAAATAGGGAAATTCAGGCTGTACCTGGTTTTCCCTATTTTGTTTATTAAACTTGAATTACGTAATCAACCCAACTAACTTTTTTACTTTACACAAACAACGCTGATCTCTACATTCACATTTAAAGGTAACTTTGAAACCTGAACTGTTTCTCTTGCTGGGTATTCGCCTTTGAAATAAGAGCCATAAACTTCATTTACAGAAGCAAAATCATTCATATCGGTTAAGAAAATAGTTGTTTTAACTATGTGAGTAAAGTCCATCCCCGCATCGGTTAAAATTGCTTTCACATTTTCCATTACTTGAGTTGTTTCTGTTTTAATGTCAGCAAGCATTAATTCACCCGTTAAAGGATGTTTTCCAACTTGTCCGCTTACAAATAACATGTTCCCGAATTGCACAGCATGACTGTAAGGTCCAATAGGTGCAGGTGCATTTTTTGATGTGATAATAGTCTTCATCGTTTTATAATTATAATTTAGATTTGTACTGATAACTAATAAAAAACGAATTTACGAATCTTAACGCTTAAATAAATAAACCGCAACAATAAACCACATAGATTCGTAATATTCGTAAATATTCGTTATCCGAATTATTGGTAATCCTGCCAACCTCTTCTTCTGCTCAATTTTAAATCTCTTAAAACAGATGATTTTACATTTATATCAACGGAAAAACTTTGTCGAAAGCCGAATGGAACCCAGTTAAACCGCATTTCCCAGCAGTGCAAATCTCTGTAAACATTTACAGATGTTATTGTTGTTTCTTTTTGTGTAAAATCGTAACCCGATGACAACCCGATCTTCCATTTTTTTGTCAGACTTACATCACCATTAAATGTTACCGACTGAGAAACCGTTTCTTTAATTCCCGGTTTACTATAATTGATGTTGTAGTATACATTCAAGTTCCAAGGAACATTAAAATCAACATACGCATCACGATGCGAGTTGATATAATCTAACTCGTCTTGTGTTCCCATCACACTTGTTTTTGGCTTATCGCCTTCGCCATCTTTACTTCTCAGGTTAGTGCTTAAAGAAACATTTGAACTGGTAATCCTTCCTATTTTATTATTCTTGTATTCAAACTCTTCTATTCTATTTCCTGCCGAATCGATTTGGTAAGGATCAATTAAAGCAGTTGCATTAATATCCAGTTTATTAAATAGTCGAGTTCTGCCATTAATGTTGATGGCTGACCAATTGAAATTTTTTGCAGCAAGATTGTAGGAGAGACCAATGTTGAAACTTTCCAATAAACTTATTTTTTTATCTACATTTCCCGAATCTGTTTTTTGACGAATTTTTGCTTCAATAGAATTGTTCAGATTAAAACCAATCAGCCCGGATTTCCCAGCTTGAGGCGAACCATAGATTCCATTTTGGAAAATAGAATATTTTTGTTCTGTGCCCAGAGCATCCGATTGAACCGTTTTGTAATAACCATAACCACTTTCACTAAAATCGGGACGATAACTGGCGCTTAAGGTTGGAGTTGCTACATGTCGTATCTGTTTCAGTTTTTTTGTTTTGAAAAAATAATCACCATATAATCGTGTGCTCAATCCGGCAGATAAGCTAAAGTCGTTGGCCATTTTTGCTCCCGTAATTGTGTCTGTGAAAACATAATTCACATTTGGGTCGTATCTCTTTTGAATGGTTTCAAAATAAATATTGCTGGCCGTGTTTATGGTTGGAGTAAATGTAAAATGTTTAAGCACATTAAATGAAGTACTGATAGGCATTGTAAATCGTACGCCATTGCGCATTTGTTTTACTGTTCTGTCGGTAAACAATAATGTATCATAGGTGTTGATGTCGTTTCTTGCATTTGCCGTTGCGCTTAACCCGATTTTATCATACCATTTGTTACCTACACGGCTATTATTTTTGAAAGGATAAATACGATTCATCGTCAAAGCCAATTCAGGTAAACTGATGTCCACTTTTTTAGTAATGGTGTTTTGGCTATGGCGAGCATTGGCAGAAAAATTGAAAGGTGTTCCAGAAAAAGATTTTGAATAAGAAATATTCGATTGCATGGTATTGGTTAAATAATCACCTTCTACATTCCCGTTGAATTTATTATAAGAACTACTTCCTGCATTTACATTAGCAGAAAATCGGCTATTAGGCCTAGATTTTGGATCTTGTTGATGATTCCATCTTACCAAGAAGTCGTTTCGAGTGGTTGAATTAGGAAGTTCTTTGTCGCCTTCAATAAAACGAGAAAAATTAATGTTTAATCCTCCGTTATACTTATAGCGTTTTCTATAATTACTTGCAGCCTTCGCTCCGAAACTACCATTTGAATAAATGTCTCCTCTCAAGGCTAAATCTACTCGCTCGTTCATCCCAAAGTAAAATCCTCCATCTTTTAAGAAAAAACCTAAATTGATAGATTCACCATAAGTAGGCATTAAAATACCGGAAGCCCGGCCTTTTTTATTTGGAAAATAGCCAAAAGGAATTGCTAATGGAGTTGGAATGTCAGCTAAATAAAGCATAGCCGGACCGGTTACAATTTTATCATTCGGAATTACTTTGATTTTTTTTGCGCCAAGATAATAATGCGGATGCTCCAAGTCACAAGTGGTGTATTTACCATGTCCTACATAATAAACATTGTTGGAGTCTTTCTTTATATCCCGTCCATGAATGAATCCTTCACCTTGTTGGGTGATTACATCCACAATTTTCCCTTTTTTAGTATTAAAATTATAAGAAATTTTTGCCGCTGTAAATTTGTCTGCCTCCTGCTCAAATACAGGCTTCTGAACATCTTTGCCGGCACTGTCTTTCATGCTTGTTGCATACACCATATTGTTCTTGAAATCAATTTCAATATAACCCGCTTTTAAATTTAATCCATCATAAAGAACCACTGCATTATTATAGAGGTACGCTTTTTGATTTACTCTGTCAATCATCATGGAATCGGTAGCACTATATAATACCTTTTCCTTTAAAAATGGCTTGCTTTCAGCGCTTTTTTTGATGGTATCAGTCACTTTTACAATGGTATCAGTCGGCAATGTTTGAATTGCAAATGCCGAGTCTGTTGCAGTTATTAACAAACAAGCGAGGATAAAAAATGATTTTAACGAAACGATGCGCAATTTTAACGAGTAATTTTGGTTTTATTATAATTGTTCAAGTTCAAAACTAAGTAAAAAAATAAACAGTTGACGAACGACAATAGCCGTTTGCCAACATTGAATTGTTGTTAATTTATTCGATTTAAAACATTGAAAAATATCCGTTATATACCCGTACTTTTTTTCGCCTGTTTTTTGGTGAGCTCGTTCTCTCCAAAATTCAAGCCAGTTTTTGCTATCAAAACCATTGTTATTGATGCAGGCCACGGGGGTAAAGATCCGGGATGCCACGGGGCTAAGTATAAAGAGAAGGATATTGCCCTTGCAGTAGCCCTCAAATTTGGAAAATATATTGAAGAGAATATGAAGGATGTGAAAGTGGTGTATACCCGTAAAACGGATATATTCCCTTCTCTTCAAGAACGAGCAAATATCGCCAATAAAGCAAAAGCGGATTTATTTATCAGTATTCACTGTAATTCGGCATGTTATAGGGATAAAAAGCTAAAAAAAGACATCTGCAATAACGATGCACACGGTGCTGAAACCTATGTGATGGGTATCAAAAATGAAAAAGGAAAAATGGATGTGGCTCAACGCGAGAATTCAACCATTTTATTGGAAGATGATTATATTAAAAAATACGAAGGATTTGATCCCAATTCCGATGAATCCTATATCATTATGAGTATGTTTAATGATAGTTATGTGGATCAAAGTTTGAATTTCGCATCTAAAGTTCAAAAACAGTACAGCGAAAAAATTGGTCGCAAGGATAAAGGAGTAAAACGGGCAAGTTTACTTGTGCTTTGGAAATCTTATATGCCAAGCGTATTAACAGAAATAGGCTTTCTAACAAATCCTTCCGAAGAGCAGTTTTTAGGTTCGTCTAAAGGACAAGATTATATAGCATCCGGATTGTTTAGGGCCTTCCGTGAATATAAAGATGAAATTGAAGGGGTTACTAAAAAGTACGATGATGCTTTTGAAAAACAGGAGAAATACAAAATGTCAAAAGAGGATTCATTGGAACTAAAAGACATGAGTAAAAATATTACTTCTGTGAATAAAACAGAAGGCGATACACTCAAAGATGATCCGATAGAATTAGAAGTTGTAAAAAAAGACAATGAAGAAAAAGATAAAAACAAATCAGAGTCGCCTATTATCTATAAAGTGCAAATAACCTCTTCGGATAAACCAATTGCTTTAAATTCAGATAAATTTGCGGGGGTAGAAAAACCGGGTGAGTATATCGACAAAGGAATTTATAAATATACATCAGGGGAGTGCAAAAGCCAATCAGATGCCTCTAAATTACAGGCCGTTTTGCGGAAAAATGGGTTTAAAGACGCATTTGTTATTGCCATGCAAGATGGTAAAAGAATTCCTCTCAAATAGTCCTAATAATTTCTTAAATTTGCAGGACAACGTTATAACGTTTTAGAAGTGAAAATATCAAAAGAAGTAAAAGTAGGACTTGTTACCACGCTTGCCATTGGCTGTTTTATCTATGGTTTTAATTTTCTGAAAGGCAGAGACCTTTTCTCATCTCAACGTAAATTTTATGCCGTATACAGTAATATTGATGGATTAGTGGAAGCCAATCCATTAATGATTAATGGATTTAAGGTGGGCATTGTCGGTAAAATTGTTTTGGCAAATGATACTACTGGGAACATAATTGTAACATTACTGCTCGATAATGATGTGAAAGTTCCTCGAAATTCCATTGCAAAAGTAGTTAGTTCAGATATTTTAGGTTCAAAAGCAGTTGAACTGCAATTGGGCAAAGGTATGGTGTATGCCGAAAGTGGTGATACACTTAAGTCTGCAAAGGATGATAATCTCGGTGAAAGTGTAAATAAAATTGTGGCTCCGCTTCAGAAAAAAGCATCGGATCTGCTTTCTTCTATTGATTCGGTAATGATAGTAGTGCAACAGGTTTTTGATGAAAATGCACGTGCTAACCTGTCGAAGAGTTTTGAAAGTATTAAAATGGCAATCACTTCTCTTGAAACCACTTCTTATCGTTTAGATACTATGGTGAACAGCGAGAAAGCGAAAATTTCTAGCATTCTTTCTAAAGTAAACATTCTTGCCACAACGCTTGCAAATAATAGCGATAAGCTTGGTAATGTAATCAATAATTTTTCAAATATCAGCGATTCACTTGCTAAATCCAATTTAACTTCTGCTATTAATAATGCGGATGCTGCTTTGGGGCAAGCATCACAAATTATGACAAAAATTAATACAGGACAAGGAACAATGGGTATGTTGATTAATAACGATAGCTTGTACCGTAAACTGGATAAATCAGCAGAAGATTTAGATAAACTTTTAAAAGATTTAAGAATCAATCCTGAACGTTATGTTCGTATTTCTGTATTTGGTCGCAAGGATAGAAACAAACCTAAGGATTAGATATTTACGTCATGCAGTGGCTACGCATTGCATCTTTTCTTAATAGCAGGATTGCCCAATTAACAGATTTCGAGCCTGTCCAGAGCGTAGTCGAAGGATCGTCCGAAATAAGAGTTCAGAATTATGGTTTCAACTATTATCTTCATTTTATTATTCCTCGGAGGCGCAATTTTTTTTACTATCAATGCGCGTAAAGTCAGACGTAATATTTTAATTGGAAAAGGCATTGACAGAAAAGATAAATTTTCTGAACGTGTAAAAGTCATGACTTTGGTTGCGCTCGGACAAAAGAAAATGTTTGAGAGACCTATTCCTGCTATTCTGCACCTGTTTTTATATGCAGCATTTGTAATCACACAAATTGAATTGATTGAAATAATTATGGATGGCGTTGTTGGAAGTCACCGTATGTTCCGCGAGTCGTTAGGTGGATTCTATACTTTTATGGTGAGTTTTATTGAGATATTGTCAGTATTGGCATTTGTTGGAACCATTGCCTTTTTATCCAGAAGAAATTTATTGAAAGTTCCTCGTTTAGTTCAAAGCGAATTGAACGGTTGGCCTAAACTGGATGCGAATTTTATTT
The DNA here is from genome assembly GCA_964456225.1 of uncultured Chitinophaga sp. Classification (GTDB taxonomy): domain Bacteria; phylum Bacteroidota; class Bacteroidia; order 2-12-FULL-35-15; family 2-12-FULL-35-15; genus 2-12-FULL-35-15. Next base: position 44,241 of record CAYWAV010000022.1, read on the forward strand.
TAATTGGGGAGTTAACACTCATCTGTTTTATTTTTATGATGAATGGTGCCGATGAGGTGCTTTATTCAAAAGGATTATCACATGCTGAAAATTTAGGTGATGGTTCATTGGGATTATCCATCAGCAGTCACCTTGGGCCAATGCTCTTTGGTGGAATATCTCCCGAAGCATTGCACATGATCGAACGAATAGGTTGGTGGGGGCATATTGTGATGGTTTTAGGTTTTTTAAACTACTTACCTTATTCAAAACATTTCCACATTCTTTTAGCATTCCCGAATGTGTTTTATTCCAACTTGGAACCGAAAGGAAAATTTACAAATATGGAATCGGTGACCAATGAAGTAAAAGCCATTTTTGATCCTTCGTTTGTTCCGCCCGTTGTTGACCCGAACACACCCATGCGTTTTGGTGCCAAAGAAGTAACTGATTTGTCCTGGAAACAATTACTAGATGCATATACGTGTACCGAGTGCGGAAGATGTACTTCTGCTTGTCCGGCTAACATTACTGGAAAATTATTGTCGCCCCGAAAAATCATGATGGATACCCGCGACCGATTAGTAGAAGTTGGAAAAAATATGGATGCCAATAAAGGTGTGTTTGTAGACGATGGTAAATCATTATTGGGAGATTATATCACTCCTGAAGAATTGTGGGCATGTACATCCTGTAACGCTTGCGTTCAAGAATGTCCAGTGAATATTGATCCCTTGAGCATCATTATGGATATGAGAAGATTTATGGTGATGGAACAAAGTTCGGCACCAACAGAATTAAACGGAATGTTTACGAATATTGAAAACAACGGAGCGCCTTGGCAATTTAGTCAGGCGGATAGATTGAACTGGAAAAACGAATAGGTACAGATAACGAATAAAAAAACGATTTTGCTAATCTAAATGTTTAAAAAACAAAACATTTTTACTAAAGAATAAAAAACACAGATTCGGAAAATTCGTAAAGAT
>CAYWAV010000023.1:0-9682 GCA_964456225.1 uncultured Chitinophaga sp.
CATAACTCTCTTATATGCGCAACATTTGTGTAACAAATATGCGCTAGTTTTAATAAAATCAGCATGTTTGCGTTACACACATATTGCAATGATTTTAGCGGTTAGATATAGATTTTCCGAATTTCCACACATTGTGGTGGATGTATTTGGCAATTTTTATCAATTAGCTCATTGCGATAATAAATATACGAAAAAATTCAGGAAACTACCTCTCACCATAAATAATGGCGTTACTAGTGGTTATCGGATAAATAGAAAATTTGTTTCGTTAAAGCAATTGAGAAAACTAGCGTTTAAGGTAAATGAAAATATTCCCCTGAGAACAGGAATTGATGGAGTCCCATTTTAATCATAACTAAAGCGGATTGTGAAAAAAGAAAAGTGCTGAAAAGTAAGAGGAGCAAAATGGTGGATAGTTACATGTGTTGTGCTTGATAATAAATGTACAAAATTTTCACAAAACAAAACGATCCATATTTCTAAGAAACGTTAAATGTCCTAATGAAGTTCATTTTCTGCATTCATTTCTTTTAATCTGTTTTTAATTTCTTCATATTCTTTTTTTTGAAGAACATAAGTGTTGCTCCATTTGTCGTGCCACCCGCGATTGCTATCGCTTAAGCAAGAGAGGGCTTCAAAAGGAACGAGTCTGATAATCGTTCTCGTTAAGGCTTCAGTAGCATTAAGCTTTTCTCCGTATTCATTTACAACAATTGTACTCGTTATCCATTTTCCTGGTGTTTTTTGGAATTTATATTCAAAGAAAAAATAATACGATGGATACATTAAAAGTCCGAAAATAGAACCGTAAAAATTATAAGTAAGTGCAGCAATCTCATTTTGTTCAGTAGTAATAATGAATAAACCCAATACAAATTGAAAGGGCAGAAAAAGAATTTGCAGGCAAATGATATCAATAAAAAGATGCCCAATTCTTCTCCAAGTATCTACACATTTTAGTTTTTTGTTGGCAATGTATTTTTCTCGGTCTCTTATTCTGTTTCCAAGAGCATCTTTTTTATGCACTGTTCGAAACATTTCAACAGGAATTTTATCTAGGAGTATTTTCATGAGTATAAAAAAAATGCTTCACTTTAGGTGAAGCATTTTTGATGTTGGTGTTTAAAATTATTCTACAGTAACCGATTTAGCCAAATTTCGTGGCTGATCCACATTGCAACCTCTCATTACAGCAATGTGATAAGAAAGTAATTGCAACGGAACAACAGAAATAAGTGGAACTAAAATCTCATCCGTCTCCGGAATTTCAATCGAGTAATCCGCCATCTCTTTCACTTGTGTATCGCCTTCAGTTATAATGGCAATAATTTTTCCTTTACGTGCTTTTACTTCTTGAATATTACTTACAACTTTTTCGTAGGAAGTTCCTTTTGTTGCAATAACAAAAACAGGCATCTCTTCATCAATCAATGCAATTGGACCGTGTTTCATTTCTGCTGCAGGATAACCTTCTGCATGTATGTAGGAAATTTCTTTTAATTTCAATGCGCCTTCTAAAGCAACAGGGAAACTGTAGCCGCGACCAAGATATAAGGCATTGTTTACATTTTTATAAATGTCGGCAATGTATTTTATCTTATCGTTAGTTTGCAAAACGCGTTCTACTTTTGCAGGAATTGCTTCCAATTCACTTAACAATTGGTGAAAGCGGGAGGATGATATTGTTCCTTTGCGATGTGCAATTCTTAATGCCATCAAAGTAAGTACTGTAATTTGAGCCGTAAATGCTTTCGTAGAAGCAACACCAATTTCAGGTCCGGCATGTGTATACGAACCTGCATGAGTTGCACGTGCAATAGACGAACCTACTACATTGCAAATTCCAATAATGGTTGCACCTTTTGATTTTGCTAGTTCTATTGCCGCTAATGTATCTGCAGTTTCTCCTGATTGTGAAATGGCAATTACTACATCGTCTTCATAAACAATTGGATTGCGGTAACGGAATTCAGACGCATATTCTACTTCAACAGGAATGCGTGCTAAGTCTTCAAATAAATATTCAGCAACCAATCCCGCATGCCAAGACGTTCCACAAGCAATGATGATGATACGCTTAGCATTGATAAATTTTTGTTCGTATTCAGTAATTCCGCCCAAATTTACAACGCCTTCTATTGAACTCAATCGTCCACGCATACTATCTTTAATAGAACGCGGTTGCTCATAAATTTCTTTCAACATAAAGTGGTCGTAACCACCTTTTTCCAACGCTTCTAATTTTAATTCCAATTCCTGAACATAAGGAGTTTTCTCTCTGTTCTTTATTGTTTTAATTTTTAATTCTTTTCCTCTTTCAATAAAAGCAATTTCTTCATCTTCTAAATAAACAACATTTTTTGTGTATTCTACAATTGGTGTTGCATCGGATGCGATAAAAAATTCGTTTTCTCCGATTCCAATTACCATCGGGCTGCCTTTTTTGGCAGCGAACAATTCATCGGGATTGTTTTTTGAAAGAATAACGATTGCATAAGCACCAACCACTTGGTTTAACGCAACACGCACCGCTTCTCCTAAACGTAAATTTTCTTTTTGCTGAATGTCTTCAATTAAATGAATCAATACTTCTGTATCCGTATCACTTAAAAAAACATGTCCGCGTTTTATTAATTCTGCTTTTAACGGGCCATAATTTTCAATGATTCCATTGTGAATCATCACCATATTTTTAGATGCAGAATAATGTGGATGCGCATTTACATCGTTCGGAACACCGTGTGTTGCCCAACGTGTATGCCCAATCCCAATAGTGCCACTTTTGTTGTGTTCTCCAATGAAGTTGTGCAAGTCAACAACCTTTCCTTTACATTTATAAACGTTAAGTTCGTTCTTGTCTATCATTGCCACTCCGGCACTGTCGTAACCTCTGTATTCAAGTCGTTGTAATCCTTTAATTAAAAAAGGATACGCTTGTTTATCTCCGATATATGCAACTATTCCACACATCTGTTAATGTAGTTTTGTATAAGTAATATTTAATTTCATAGGTCGTGTTGTGCTGCTTGCTCCACCAATTACAACTCTGTTTGCAAATGCTGCACCATTGGATGCTAAAATGTATAAGCCATTATTATTTCTATCGCCATCTAAAACTTGTTGTAAGTAACGGGCAATATTAAAACGATATTGAACGGTTCCTGAATTGAGTGTGCCACCAAAATAGGTAGAGCCCTCAAATGCATCCGGAATAGCATAAGTAGTTCCATTGTCGTTTATTCCGAATAACACCAAGGCAGTTGGTGCTGCAAATGTATCTACTCTGTATAGGTCAAGAAGATTTGTATCCACACTTATCACCAATTCGGCTTTGTTTACTCCAATCAATCCATCTTTTACCCAATTCATTAAATAAGGAAATGTAATTTTTGTTTTTGCTCCTGACATCCCTTGTACAAAAATAGTTGAGTTTTGAGCTGTACCAGATGATCCAACTTGGGTTGCTAAATCAGTATTAACTCCAGCAACGGAATAATCATGCTTGAAATTATTGAAACGAGCAACACTTCCTAAACTCAAATCGTATTTTAAAGAAGTAGCTGTTCCTGAAGTGCTGTTGTGATAGTATAAAGTGATTTTTGATTCGCCCATTCTAAAATGAACAATATTTCCTTCTTCAGAAAGCAATCCACTTGTATTTTCTGTAGTGATGTAAAGTCCTTTAAAAAAACTTTGGAAAGTAGCATTGTTTGCTAAATTTCCTATGGATGCATTGTTTAAAAGCAATTGTCCGAATGCTACATCTAAGCGAGCAAGTATTTGTGGTTTTAATTCCGGTTTTGATGGATTGTCAAATACCTGAACACTATCAAGCGGACGAGGTTTGAAAACAAAGCCATCATCTTCGGTTAAATCACCAGGTAATAAACTCAATGTTTTATTGGAGTAGTACACAGTAGAGGTAGACATACTCTCTCCGATTTGAAAAACATTTAAGGTTTGATTCTTTCTGTCTTTTTTCCCATAAACGGTTCCTTCATAAACAAGTGAAAGTACAATAGAATCACAAACGGGAGTCGTTCCAAATGTTGTTGTTGAAATATCACTTGGGAGTCGCACTTGTGTATACATGGACGCTGTTGCAGTTCCAAAAACAGGATCAACATATTTTCCAATCAATCCAATCCCTGAAGCGATAAGTGTTTCATCGGTAATGAGTGAATCTCCATTAAGTGTTCTTGTAAAAATGGTTGTGGAATCTTGATAACCAACATTTAATAAATCATTTTCGGGCTGAACATCTAATCCAACAACACTCGACTCATTACAAGATGTTAAACAAATACTTATACTTAAAGGGAGTATAAAAAAAAATTTTGTCCCGATTGCTCGAGACAAAATTTGAGGTATGCTGTTCTGTATTTTCATAAATTTTTTTTAGTCAACCATTTCAACCACTTCTTCTAGCACGGCATCATAAAATTCAGAATATGCATCAATGTATTCGTTGTTTTCACCGCCAACAAAATCCAAATATGGTTTGCCCGATTTTTTGATGTATTTTTCTACATCCGAATTAATTTTTGCACTTCCTTTAATGATACCATCAGATAAATCGATGGCAGCTTTACTTAAGTTTACAAAGGTAGGATTTTTATAATGCTCAATATCTCCTTTTTCAATTCCTTCGTGTAATACTTTTTTCGCGAAATCTTTATTTAGAGGAGTTGCAAACTCATCATCATAAACCGAATAAATGATTTTAGTTTCAGCAAACAAAGGGTTGTCTTTGAATGATTTTTTCAAATAAAGAGCTGTTAAACTTGTCATCCAGCCATGAAGGTGAACAACATCAGGCGACCAGCCTAATTTTTTAACAGTTTCGATAACTCCGCGACAAAAGAAAATAGCACGCTCATCGTTATCAACAAAATCAGCCCCTTTTTTATCAGTTAAAGTGTGTTTTCGTTCAAAATACTCTTGATTATCAATGAAATAAACTTGCATTCTTGCTGCTTGAATGGAAGCAACTTTGATAATTAATGGGTGATCGTTATTATCAATAATAAGATTCATTCCTGATAAACGAATTACTTCGTGTAACTGATTTCTTCTTTCGTTAATGATTCCGAATTTTGGCATGAATAATCTAATTTCTTTGCCTCGTTCTTGTATTCCTTGTGGTAATTTTCGTCCGATAACACTCATAGGTGTTTCATCTAAATACGGGGTAACTTCTTGAGATACAAAAAGAACTCTAGCTTTCTTCTTCATAAGATCGAATTAAGGTTAGGTTTTTAAAAAAGTATACAAAAGTAAGCAAAAAATTTCGATATTTCAAAGTATTAATATTAGATTTGGCCTGTTTTGTCGGAAAAACAATACGATTAATACTGATTTTGCTGGTTATTAACACTTTTTGGCCCAATGCTTATTTTTAATTCCATACAAGAACTTCAAAATCACCTAAATAGTATACGAAATCAAAAAAAAACAATTGGTTTTGTTCCGACTATGGGCGCACTTCATCTAGGCCATATTTCCCTTATAAACCAAGCCAAAGCAGATTGTGATGTGGTTGTCTGCAGTATATTTGTAAATCCAACCCAGTTTAACGACCTATCCGATTTAGACAAATATCCAAGAACACTAGATGCTGATTGTCAACTACTTGAAAAAGTGGGCTGCGACATTTTGTTCTCCCCAGAAGTAACAGAAATCTACACTCCAGCCGAATTGGAACTCAAAAGGCTGAAAATTGAAGACAAAAGCTGGACGATGGGCAAATCGGTTGATTTTGGTAAACTCGAAAAAGTAATGGAAGGGGCTCAGCGTCCAGGACACTTCAATGGTGTTGCTCAGGTAGTTAGCAAACTTTTCAGAATTGTTGAGCCCAACAAAGCGTATTTCGGACAAAAAGACTTTCAGCAATTAGCTATTATAAGGAGTATGACCAAGCAGTTAGAAATGCCCATCCAAATTATTGCTTGTGATATCTTGCGGGAACCCAATGGTTTGGCAATGAGTTCCCGAAACGAACGATTAACCAAAGAAGAAAGAGCATTGGCAAGTGTTATCTCTAAAACGCTTTTTAAGATAAAGGAAAATTACCTTTCTAAATCGGTGGCGGATATAAAACAGGAGGCAATGCAACAAATACAAACTGAACCTCTCATCACAATAGAATATATCGAAATTTCGGATGCCGATACTTTGCAAGCCATTATCGATTTAAAACAAAGTAAAAGTGCAGTTGTTTGTATTGCGGTTCAATTGGGTAGTGTGCGTTTGATTGATAATGTGGTTTTGTATTAAGAAATCTGCAATCCGTCTAAAAACCTACCTTTGTATTGAATTTATTTATTTAGTTTTGCCTCATTATGCAAATAGAAGTTTTAAAATCAAAAATACATCGTGTAAGCGTTACTCAAGCCGACTTAGATTACATCGGTTCAGTAACGATTGACGAAAACTTAATGGATGCTGTCAACTTTATCGAAAACGAAAAGGTCGACATCTTTAATTATAACAATGGCGAACGTTTTTCAACCTATGTAATAAAAGGGGAACGTGGTTCCGGAGTAATTTGCTTGAATGGCCCTGCTTCTTTAAAAGTAAAAGTTGGACACGAAGTTATTATTGTTTCTTATGCAATGATGGATTTTGAACTAGCTAAAAAACACCAGCCTACTGTTGTTTTTCCTGACCCCAAAACAAATTCTTTAAGATAGTATTTTGAAAAAACAAATGCTCAACATATTAAAAATCCTGTTCTTTTTAGGATTAGGAATTGTTTTGATATGGCTGGCATTGAGAAAAACGACTGACGAAGAATTTGCAAACATTAAAAAATCTTTATTGAATGCGAATTATTTTTGGATATCACTCTCAATAGTAATATCAGGATTGAGCCATTTTTTTAGAGCACTTCGCTGGAAATTGCTTTTAAATCCATTAGGATATAAACCCAAAACATCCAATACATTTTTTGCAGTGATGGTTGGGTACCTGGCCAACTTCGCTATTCACCGCATGGGAGAAGTAACACGTTGCGGATTATTAACAACGTATGAAAAAGTTCCATTTACAACTGGATTTGGATCAGTTATTTCCGAACGAGCATTGGATGTAGTTTGTTTACTCATTATCTTTTTTGTAGCATTAGGGATGGAATTCGACCGTATTTCTGGAATTGCAAATGATTTGGTTTTTAATACAGTTTCTGAAAAATTGCACGCGTTAATGCAACAACAAACAGCGGTTATTATAATAGTACTTACTCTTATACTTATAGCTGGGACGTTGTTTTATTTTCGAAAAAAAATTCAAGCCCTATTTTCCGAAAAAGCAAAAGGATTTATTGGCGGAATATGGAATGGCCTAATAAGCATAAAAAATGTTGATAAGCCAGTGTTGTTTATTATATACACCCTTCTTATATGGGCAATGTATATTTTGCAAGTCTATGTTTGCTTTTTTGCTTTCCCTGAAACGGCAGGCTTATCGATAATGGTTGCCGTTGTGATTGTTGTATTTGGTAGCTTAGGCGTAATGGCTACTCCTGGTGGAACAGGAGCTTATCAACTCATCGTTATACAAATTCTTACATCCATTTATTTGATTTCTTATACTTCTTCCTTTGCTTTTGCTTGGGCTGTTTGGACCTCTCAATTTGTATTTATTGTTTTTACAGGATTCCTTTCCTTAATTCTTTTAGCATTGCTAAATAAAGTAGCAAAGACTGAGGAATAATTTCTATAGCTTTGTAAGCATTCATAATCCATCATTTATAATTTATCAGTTTATCTATGGTTCCGTACAATCACAAACGTCCTGCATTAGAAATTATTCAGGAAAAAATATTTACGCTTGAAACGCTTTTAAAACCACTAATCGTTTGGCGATTCAAGGGAGATAAAATTGTTTTTACAAATGGATGTTTTGACATCATCCATCGTGGTCACATCGATTATCTGGCAAAAGCAAGTGATTTGGGCGGACAATTAATTGTTGGGATTAACAGCGATGCTTCTGTAAAACGATTAGGAAAAAGCAGCTCACGTCCTTTGCAAGATGAACAAACACGCGCACTAACTTTAGCGGCTCTTCATTTTGTAAGTGGAGTTATTATTTTTGATGAAGACACTCCATTGGATTTAATAAAATTTGTAAAGCCAGAAGTGTTAGTGAAAGGAGCTGATTATGATGCAAACGAAACAAACACGGCAAGTAAAAAATACATTGTTGGTTCCGATATTGTAAAAGCAAACGAAGGAGAAGTAAAAACGATAGAATTTTTGGACGGATTTTCAACAAGTAAAATTGAGGAAAAAATAAAAATGTCACTCTAAGGTTTCAATCTGAAACCTTAGAGATTACTTTGATAGCACAAATTGTGACATCAAAAAATAGAATTATGTAATTGATTATAAACGAAAATTAAATTAGAAGTCGACTCCCTCTCCTTTGGAGAGGGTCGGGCTGAGGTCATGGCTAAAACTAAAACATCTTTCTTCTGCCAAAACTGCGGAACTCAATCAGCAAAATGGATTGGAAAATGTCCTTCTTGTAATGAGTGGAACACCTATGTAGAAGAAGTTGTTTCAAAAGGCGATGATGCAAAAACTCCAGGAATTGCAAGTACAAGTAAGCAAAGGGCCTCAAAGCCACAGTTGGTTACTGAAATAAATTTAGAAGCGCATCATCGGATAGAACTTTATGATAAAGAACTTTCCAGAGTTTTAGGAGGAGGTTTGGTTCCTGGGTCTTTAACTCTGTTTGGTGGTGAACCGGGAATTGGAAAATCAACCTTGATGTTGCAAGTGGCAATTAACATGAAGGACTTAAAAGTACTTTATGTTTCGGGAGAAGAAAGCGAACAACAGATTCGAATGCGTGCTGAGCGAATCGGAATGCAAAATCCAAACTGTTACATCTTGACAGAAACATCCACTCAAAATATTTTCAAACAGATTGAACAATTGGAACCGAATTTTGTCATCATCGATTCCATTCAGACTTTACACTCTGCACACATTGAATCTTCCCCCGGTAGTGTTTCACAAATTCGTGAATGTACTGCAGAGTTACTTCGTTACGCAAAGGAAAGCGGAACACCTGTTTTTTTAATCGGACACATTACCAAAGATGGAAGTCTGGCTGGACCAAAAGTATTGGAACACATGGTGGATACAGTTCTTCAATTTGAAGGAGATAGAAATCATGTGTATCGTTTATTAAGAACAGCAAAAAATCGTTTTGGTTCTACCAACGAATTGGGGATTTATGAAATGCAGGGAAGTGGTTTGAGAGAAGTAAGTAACCCTTCCGAAATATTAATTACAGCGAGGGAAGAATTAGTAAGTGGGGTTGCCATTGCTGCGACCATGGAAGGCATGCGACCAATGTTGATTGAAACACAAGCTTTGGTTAGTTCTGCAGCATACGGTACACCACAGCGTTCATCCACAGGTTTTGATTTAAGAAGATTGTCGATGTTACTAGCTGTATTAGAAAAACGTTGCGGATTTAGATTGGGTGTGAAAGATGTTTTCTTAAACATTGCAGGTGGAATAAAAGTGGAAGATCCGGGAATTGATTTGGCATTGGTTTGTGCTGTTCTTTCCAGCAACGAAGATATGCCCATCTCTCCGAAAGTTTGTTTTGCAGGCGAAGTCGGATTGAGCGGAGAAATTCGCCCCGTTAATAGAATCGACCAACG
>CAYWAV010000023.1:9782-42410 GCA_964456225.1 uncultured Chitinophaga sp.
TTGGACGAACAAAAAAAAATGCATAAAGCAGGCAAAACAAAATCATATTCTCTTTCTGATGTTCGCAAATCAGTTACTGCCAAATCCCCCAAATGAAATTTGCAATAATTGTTAAACCATTAGCCTTAGAAAACATTCAAAAGGCTTATTCGTGGTATGATAATGAATTAATGGGATTGGGAGAGGCGTTTTTAGATGAGTGGGAGAGTCTTGCCAATCATATTTCTATTTATGCAGAGTCATACCCTAAAAAGTACAAATTCTTCAGACAAAAGGTTCTTAAGAGATTTCCTTACGTTGTTATTTATGAAATTGATGACAAACAATTAGTTGTCTAATAATGTCATAAATATGGAGAGAAGCACAAAGAAGCGTTTTGAAAAGCGTTAATCCCAATGTGTGAATTATACAACATATTTCCGATAATTGTATAAGAGTTTTAAAATTAAGATGTTCATCTTTGTTTGCTGTATTGAATGCTACTTCATTATTTTACATTTACACAATGTCATCATTAAACATTACATCCTGGTTTGATAAAAGCACTGTAAAACATTTACGGTTTCCTTTCTCCTATCATTTGATGCCGGTTTTTTTATTTGCATTGAGTCAAAGCACAAATTTTAACTGGACAAATACGGTTATTGCATTTCTCATTTTACATCTGCTCATTTATCCTTCCAGCAATGGTTATAATAGTTATCAGGACAAAGACGAAACAAGTATCGGAGGATTAAAACATCCACCAAAAGTTACTGAGAATTTATTTTACGCAACTTTACTTTTGGACGTGGTCGGAGTTTTGTGTGCATTGTTGGTTTCGGTATACTTTTCTCTTTTTGTTTTATTATATGTATTTATATCAAGAGCATACAGCTACAGGAACTTGCGGTTGAAAAAATATGCAGTGATCGGTTTTTTAACGGTGTTTTTGTTTCAGGGAGCTTTTACTTTTTTAATGGTTTCATCAGCAGTAACAGATTTTTCATTTGAAAACTATTTTACGCTCAATAACGTAGTTTGTATGAGTGTTGCGAGTTTGTTTATTGGAAGTGTTTACCCCCTCACTCAAATTTATCAGCACGATGCGGATAAAAAGGATGGAGTCACCACCATTAGCTATAAATTAGGGTACGCGGGGACCTTCATTTTTTCATCCGTTTTATTTGGATTGGCAACAGGATTGTTGTTTTACTATTTCGATAAAAGAGAACAGTTAACCGCCTTATTTTTATTTTTAACAGTAATGCTGCCGGTTGTCATTCGTTTATTCATTTGGTTTAACAAAGTGAGAAAAGATTCTGCTCATGCGAATTTTGAAAATACAATGAGCATGAATTTAATGGCTTCTACTTGTATGAATTGTTATTTTTTAATATTAATATTGAATACGAATTATAGTTGGTTTTAGTCTTCGATGAAGTTCATACTGAGCGAAGTCGAATTACTCTGATTGACAAGAAGGAAATAATGCAATGGGAAAAATTATTAGTATAGGAACGGCAACACCACAGCATCGTACAGCGCAACCTGCAATTTTGGAGTTTATGCAAGCCGCGTATGGGAATGATGTGGCATCTCGTAAATTAAATGTCTTGTTCAACAATAGCGGAATCAGTTCGCGCTATTCGGTAATTCCTGATTTTGATAAAAATAAAAATCAACACATTTTTTTTAATGGAACACCAAGTACAGCTAACGTAAAAAACAGATTGGATGTTTTTAAAGAACAGGCAATGCCTTTGGCCACAAAAGCAATAGAGGATGCGTTCGATAAAATTAATTCTGAGATAAATACTTTTGGAGTAACGCATTTGATTACTGTTACCTGCACAGGCTTGTCTGCTCCCGGACTATCTGCTGAGCTAATTGAAAAGCTAAAACTTCCCATAGATATTTTTCACACTTCTGTTAATTTTTTGGGATGCAATGCAGCGTTTCATGCTTTGAAAATTGCGGATCTGATTATAAAATCGGACGCAAAAGCAAAAGTATTAATCGTATGTGTTGAATTATGTACACTTCACTTTCAACCGAAAAACGATCACGATAATTTATTGTCGAATACTATCTTTGGTGATGGTGCAGCAGCAGTTATTATCACTTCGGATGATTCTGACAAAAAAGGAATTTTCATGAAAGGGTTTTATTCTTTGCTTTTAAATAAAGGGAAAAATCTGATGGGCTGGAACATTACCCCAACCAATTTCGAAATGATTCTGGATGCTCAAATTCCTCAGGTAATAGGAGATGAAATAAATGATGTTTTACTCAAAGGTTGCCAGAAACTTAATATAAAAAACGATTCAATTACCAAGTGGGCAATTCATCCGGGAGGTAAAAAAATTGTAGACGTAATTAAAAATAAATTACAGTTAAGTGAATCAGATACAAAAGCATCCTACAAAGTTTTAAATGAATTTGGCAACATGTCTTCCCCGACAATTTTATTTGTGATGGACGAGTTAATTAAAGAATCGAAATCAGGAGACACCATTTTTTCAATCGGCTTTGGTCCGGGCTTAAGTATAGAAACCGCTTTTTTCAGCAATGAATAACTAAAACATATAAATATCATCTAGCACAAAATAAAAAATCATTCTTTATCATAACCATCATAAAAAATCTGCTTTCCCATTTTGCCAACCAAATTCTATCAACGCTCCTACGAACTTGAATTACTGGATGCTCCAAACATCCCCAAAGAATTGCTTTTCAAAAATCTTCGCGAATTAGATGTTGTTAATCGTCTGTTGGGCGGACATGCAATTACGCTTTCCGGCATTAAAAAACTCGTTACTGATAAAAACAAAATTTATCATATCATTGATATTGGTTGTGGAGGTGGAGATGCGATGAAACAAATTGCAAAATGGGCGAAGGCAAATAATTTTAAAGTAAAATTGATAGGCGTTGATATGAATGCCGATTGCATAGCGTATATGAAAAATGCCTGTGAAAATTTTTCTGAGATTGACGGAGTAATAATGGATTACCGCGATTATTTAAAAACAAATACGGATGTAGACATTGTTCACTGTTCCTTGTTTTGTCACCACTTAAAAGACGATGAGTTATTAGAATTATTTCAATACATGAATAAATATGCTCGCGTTGGATTTGTGATAAATGATTTGCAGCGACATTGGTTTGCATATTATAGCATCAAATTTTTAACACACTTACTAAATGGTTCATCGCTTGTAAAAAACGATGCACCACTTTCTGTTTTGAGAGGTTTTAGAAAAAATGAATTGGAAACATTGCTGGAAAGTTCCAAAATGAAAAATTTTAGTATAAAATGGAAATGGGCTTTCCGATATTTGATTGTCAAAAATTTCAACACAGAGGTCTCAGAGTAAAAAAGAGTTTCACAGAGTTAATAGAGGAAAAGAATTAACTCTGTGCAACTCAAAAAACTCAGTGTTCTCCGTGTTGAAAAAGTAGAGAACGAGAATTATATATGAATAACAACAATTACCAAGTTTCCATTATAGGTGGCGGTCTAGCCGGATTAACACTCGCTATACAATTAGCGGATGCTGGCTATTCTTGTGTGTTATTCGAAAAAAACAAATATCCTTTTCACAAAGTGTGTGGTGAATACATCTCGATGGAATCCTGGAATTTTTTGGAACGATTAGGATTGAATTTATCCGAATTGAATTTACCTAAAATTAATCGTTTACAAATTTCATCCCCCTCCGGAAAATTATTAAAACATAAATTGGATCTTGGAGGCTTCGGAATCAGCAGATATTTATTAGATTCTAAATTAGCCGATATTGCAAAGAAAAGAGGAGTTACTTTATTAGATGATTGCAGAGTGAATGATGTGAAGTTTGAACAACAGCAATTTACAATCGATTCATCAAAAGGAAGTTTTACTTCAGAAATTTGTGTCGGAGCCTGGGGCAAAAAAAGCAACCTCGATAATAAATTAAGGCGCGTGCCTGCTACAGTAAAGCCTGCCATGAGTTTGTCGAAAGCAGAAAGAGGAAGAAATTATGTTGGCATAAAATATCATGTATGCATTGATTTCCCCGCTGACCTGATCGAACTTCATAATTTTAAAAACGGCTATTGCGGCATTTCCAAGATAGAAGACAACAGATATTGTCTTTGCTATTTAACCGATTCGGAGAACCTTAAAAATTATAACGGAGACATTAAAAAAATGGAGCAGGAAGTGTTGTTTAAAAACCCATTTCTGAAAACGTATTTTACAAAAGCTAAATTTTTATTTGAAGAACCCTTGGCAATTTCACAGATTAAGATCGGTTTCAAAAGTGCAGTAGAAAATAATATTTTAATGGCAGGAGATACAGCTGGAAATATTGCACCATTGAGCGGAAACGGAATGAGTATGGCGATGAGAAGCTCTAACGAACTGAATAAACTACTTGGGAGTTATTTTAATGAGAAAATTACGCGAGTGCAATTAGAAAAGAAATACAATGATTTTTGGAAAAAACAATTCAAGAGCAGAGTAAATCTTTCCGAATCTCTGCAAAAGCTTTTAAAAAATACTTCCATGACAAATGTGGCGATCTCTATTTTAAAAGCAACACCGTTTTTAAGAAATGCGGTAGTAAAATCCACCCACGGAAAACCATTCTGATTTTTAACTGCAGAGCCCGCGGAGAAGGCGCAGATCTGCCAGTTGGTAGGCAGGGAAGAGCAAAGAAAAATTTAGTAACTTTACCCTATGAATTTAGATCTATCAGGAAAAACTGCCATGGTTTGCGGAAGCACACAAGGCATTGGAAAAGCAGCAGCAATCGAATTGGCCCTGCTTGGAGCAAATATTGTTTTGCTTGCTCGCAACGAAGAATCATTAAAAA
This sequence comes from uncultured Chitinophaga sp., assembly GCA_964456225.1. Classification (GTDB taxonomy): domain Bacteria; phylum Bacteroidota; class Bacteroidia; order 2-12-FULL-35-15; family 2-12-FULL-35-15; genus 2-12-FULL-35-15. The sequence goes on from CAYWAV010000023.1 coordinate 14,627, forward strand.
TAGCAATGAAAGATCTGGATGTTTCCAAAGGACAAAAACATAATTTCCTAGTTGCTGATTTTCAACAATCCAATCAGTTAAAAGAAAAGTTGGATAGTTTCGTTGCAACGCAAGGAGCAATTCACATATTGGTAAACAATACGGGTGGGCCTCCAAGCGGATTGATTCAAAACGCGAAAGTGGATGAATTTTTACAGGCTTTTAATAATCATTTGGTTTGCAATCATATTTTAGTTCAAGCTTTAATTGAAGGAATGAAAAAGGCACAATATGGCCGAATTATAAATATCATCAGTACCTCAGTGAAAGCGCCTTTGAAAAATTTAGGCGTATCAAATACCATTCGTGCAGCAGTTGCCAATTGGAGCAAAACATTGGCAAATGAAGTTGCATCTTATGGAATTACCGTAAACAATGTGCTTCCAGGAGCAACTTTAACCGGACGATTAAGTGCCATCATTGAAAACAAATCTAAAAATACAGGCGAATCATTAAACGAAATTAAAAACGAAATGGAAAGTGAAATTCCATTGGGTCGTTTTGCTGAACCTTCAGAAGTTGCTAATGCGGTTGCATTTTTAGCTTCACCTGCTGCTTCTTACATTACCGGAATTAATGTTCCTGTTGATGGTGGAAGAACAGGGAGTTTGTAGGGTTTTGTCTGATTAAAGAGAATAAAAAAAGCGAAAAAATTTTCCTTCGCTTTTTTTTAATTAATTCTAACTTACATTTTAGTATTTAAAAGTTCAAAATATTTAATTTGCCAGCTTATTGTTTTATTAAAATAGTCGTTTACATCATCTTTCATTTCCCTCTTAGGTTTGTCTTTTCTGTAATCTTCAAATAGACCATTTTCTTTTAAATACTTTTCTAAAATGCTTTCTTTAAATTTTTTCAATTCGCCATCAGTCCCTTCAGAATAAAACCTTATCGCCTGGTTTCCATATTCAGCATAGTAACAAAGTTTTCCGGCATAAAGAAAAATGTAGGCTTTCCCTTTGTAAGATCGTATTAGATAAAAATTAGAGAAATCACTCGATTTGTAACTAAACAATTCACTTGGAAAATCAGATACTTTTGTTTGTTTTAATTCTCCTTTATCATCAATTAGGTCAAAAGTTTCCCCTGAAAAGGCAACATAATAGTAGGTTTTGTTTTTTACCCGATAACCAGCAATGAATTTATTATCTGCGTAATCTTGTAAATTTTTATAAAATCTTCCATGCGCCTTTTGATCAACACCATCATCATTAGTAGCGACTCCTTCAACAACCTCTTTAATGTTTTTCATGTCGGTGTCTTTAAGTGGTATTTCAGCAGAATAACTTTTAGTTGTTATTTTCGTTTTTTCATTCAAAAGGCTAAAAGTAAGAGCAATGTTTCCTTCATTATCAAGTGTGTAATTTTGATTAATGACTCTTTTTTGACCTTCGAATTTCGAACTCAATTTTTTTGTAGAAAGAATACTGAAAGATTTTGTATCATAAATAGTGATTTCTGGATCTATATCATAGCTTGGTGAAATATTATCTTTTAAAATAGCCAGTTTAGATTTGTCGGGAGAATATATTGGCTTGTAAATTATTTCATTAGAACTATATACAGAATTCACCTTAGTTGAATATACTAATTTCGCTTGGCTAAATTTGTTTGTTTTTATATTCAGTGTTTTTATTGAACAGTCTTTGGTACCTGTTTCTTTTTGCCATACATCATATACAATAACGATGTTTTCTCCTATCAGTTCAAAATTGGCAAAATTTGAACCAGGATAAAACATCTCCTTTTGGCTCTTATCTGGAATTTTTGTTTCAACCCTTGAAAGGACTTTCTGGGTTTTGATGTCTTTTTTTAGAATGATAAAATTATATGCTCCTTCCACAGAAAAGATCTCTTTGTCTGTCTTCATAACTTGAGCTGTTGAATTTTTTAGAATTCCTATAAATAGAAAAATAAATAAAATGGTATTTAGTAATTTTTTCATAAGGCGGATTTAATTTCGTTTAATCTTATTTAACAGTAAATATAGAGGTTCTGCATTCTTATAATTCATTTATATTGAATTTATTGCTTTTGACATTGTGAAGTTGGTTACTTAAAAATACAATAAATTTGGAATCAAATCCAAATAAAACGCAATAAATTTGGAATCAAATCCAATAATATTGAAAATATGGTTATAATAATTTTGTATTCTCTTTATTTTTTTCTTCTTCGTACCCTTTATCAACTTTCAACCCTCCACCCAACGCTGCTTCCACAGCCAATTCATCACATCGGTTATTTTCCACATTGGATGCATGTCCTTTTACCCAAACAAATTTTATTTTGTGTTTACGGTATATTTTTAAAAAACGCATCCACAAATCAGGATTTTTTTTGTCTTTGAAGTTTTTCTTTTCCCAACCAAACACCCATTTTAATTCAACTGAATCCACCACATATTTTGAATCGGAATAAACAGTTGCTTCTGTCTCTTCTTTTTTTAATGACTCTAATGCAACAATTACACTCAACAATTCCATGCGGTTGTTGGTGGTTAATTTAAATCCTTCTGAAATTTCTTTGCGATGAGTGCCGGCAAGCATCACCACCCCAAATCCGCCAGGACCAGGGTTCCCACGAGAAGCGCCATCTGTGTATATTTTAATCATTGGATTGAATAATTGAAAATTGTAAGATTGGAAATTTGTTAGCATGCAAAATCAGCACATCAGAAATCGACACATCAGCACATCAAATACCAGCATGCGTTCGAAACAACTTCACCGCAATTGCCAAAAGGATAATCCCAAATACTTTTCTTAAAATATTTATTCCCCCAACACCCAATATTTTTTCTAAACGATGTGTGTTTTTAAGAACGATATAAACAACAATCAAGTTGATTAATATAGCAACAATGATGTTTTCTATATGAACGTATTCTGCACGCAATGAAAGCAAAGTTGTTAATGTTCCTGTTCCAGCAATCAATGGAAATGCAATAGGAACAACGGATGCTGTTGCTGCTGTTTCTTCTTTGTAGAACTTTATCCCCAAAATCATTTCCAGTGCCAAAAAGAAAATAATAAATGAACCCGCAATAGCAAATGAGCTCACATCAATTCCAATCAGGTTTAAAATTTGTTCTCCAACAAACATAAACACAATCATTATCACACCTGAAACTATTGTAGCTTTTTCAGATTGTATTTTTCCAACCTTACTTTGTAAATCGAGGAGTATTGGCAAGGAGCCAACTACATCTATCACTGCAAATAATATCATCGACAGTGTTGCTATTTCTTTAAAATTAAAATTCATGGGTTATATATTTTTTTATTTCTCTGTGAAACTCTTTTTTACTCAGTGCTCTCTGTGTTGAAAATTTCAGCACAACAATCTCTCAATAGTCTTCGCAAAATTCTGATGTTCCAAAATTTGAATTTTATCTGCTAAGGTCTCTGCAGTATCATTTTCTGAAACAACACATTTATGTTGTGAAATTATTTTTCCTTTATCGTATTCTTCATTCACAAAATGAATAGTAATTCCGCTTTCTTTTTCTTTCGATTCAACTACTGCTTTGTGAACATTCAACCCGTACATTCCTTTTCCACCAAACTTTGGTAATAACGAAGGATGGATATTTACAATCTTATTGGGAAATGCTTTTATTAAATTTTCCGGAATAATCCATAAAAATCCGGCAAGCAAAATTAAATCTATTTGAGCATTTTTGAGTAGCTCAATTACCTCATTTGTTTCAAAAAAAGTAGTCCGATCTAGAATCAATATTGGAATGTTGCTTTTTTTTGCACGAACTAAAACATTTGCTGTTGATTTATTAGAAACCACCAATGCAATTTTGATATTTTTTGATTCCTTAAAATAATCGATAATCGTTTGAGCATTGGTTCCTTCACCCGAAGCAAAAATGGCAACATTTTTAATCATGCTACAAAAGTACTACTTTTACAAAAAGCAATATTTAAAATGGAAAAAACATATCCTTATATAGCATACACAAAAGAATCTTATACCGATGTTGAAATGCTGCAGCGTAGCAAAGAGTTTTTTAATTGGTTGGATACGCGAAGAACGGTGAGGGATTTTTCCGATAAGCCCATTCCTAAAAAAGTGATTGAAAACATTCTTTTGGCTGCATCTACAGCCCCTTCAGGGGCACACAAGCAGCCTTGGACATTTTGTGTTGTCACCAATCCTGAGCTCAAAAAGCAAATTCGTGCAGCAGCAGAAAAGGAAGAATACGATAGTTATAATGGTAGAATGACAGATGAATGGCTGGAAGATTTAGCTCCTTTAGGAACAAATTGGGAAAAACCGTTTTTAGAGGAGGCTCCTGCATTAATAATTGTATTAAAAAGAGCCTATGAATTTGTAGATAATAAGAAGAAAAATAATTATTATGTAACGGAGTCGGTTGGGATTGCAACGGGCTTTTTATTAGCTGCAATTCACCATGCTGGTCTCGTAGCCCTTACTCACACGCCAAGCCCGATGAATTTCTTGACAAAAGTGCTTAACAGACCTGAAAATGAGCGCCCTTTTTTGCTTATACCCCTTGGATACCTTGCAAAAGACACGCAAGTACCTGATTTAAAGAGAAAAACGTTGAAACAAATAGAGGTTTTTTATGAATAATCACCATATTTTTTTGTAATTATGCATATAACTATATCTTTGCACCCTAAATTAACCAAAAAACATTTAAAAAAATGTCAGACATTGCAACAAAAGTAAAAGCTATCATCGTTGATAAATTAGGTGTAGACGAGAAAGAAGTAACACCAACAGCAAGCTTTACAAATGATCTAGGAGCAGATTCTTTAGATACTGTAGAATTGATCATGGAATTTGAAAAAGAATTCAACATCGCCATCCCTGATGACCAAGCTGAAAAGATTGGTACAGTAGGTGATGCAATTGCTTACATCGAAGCAAACGCAAAATAATTCTCTCATAAGATTTATTTAATGAAGTTTAGACGAGTAGTAGTAACAGGTCTTGGCGCTATCACACCTCTTGGAAACAATGTTTCCGATTTTTGGAATAATCTTCTGAATGGTGTTAGCGGAGCTGCTCCTATTACTCGTTTTGATGCTTCTAAGTTCAAAACTCAATTTGCTTGCGAAGTAAAAGGATTTAATCCTGAAGATTACCTCGATCGTAAAGAAGCCCGCAAGATAGACGTCTTTTCTCAGTATGGTTTATGTTCCGCTATTCAGGCTGTTAAAGATGCCGGATTAGATGGAGAAAATGCCTTTGATAAAGATAGAGCAGGAGTTATTTGGGGTTCAGGAATCGGAGGATTACAAACTTTTCAAGACGAATGTTTTGCTTATGCTAAAGGTGATGGAACTCCGCGTTTCAATCCTTTCTTCATTCCTAAAATGATTGCTGATATTTGTTCAGGACACATCTCTATCCGTTTCGGAATGCGTGGGCCTAACTTTACTACCGTTTCTGCTTGCGCTTCTTCTACCAATGCTTTAATTGATGCACATACCTATATCAAATTGGGTAAAGCGGATATTATTGTAACAGGTGGTTCTGAAGCTGCAGTATGTGAAGCAGGTATTGGCGGATTCAACGCTATGCATGCACTTTCTACTCGTAACGATTCTCCTCAAACTGCCTCTCGTCCATTTGATGTGGATCGCGATGGATTTGTTTTAGGTGAAGGTGCAGGTTGTTTAATTCTTGAAGAATTGGAACATGCTTTAAAGCGTGGAGCAAAAATTTATGCTGAAGTTGTTGGTGGTGGAATGACCGCTGATGCAAATCACATTACTGCTCCTCATCCCGAAGGATTAGGTGCTATAAATGTTATGCGTAACGCTTTGCAAGATGCTGAAATGAAACCGGAAGATATTGATTATGTAAACGTACATGGAACTTCAACTCCTTTGGGTGATATCGCAGAAACAAAAGCAATTCTTGGGGTGTTCGGTGAACATGCTTATAAATTGAATATCAGTTCTACTAAATCAATGACTGGACATTTACTGGGTGCTGCAGGTGCTATTGAAGCAATTGCTTGTGTTTTGGCTTGTCAAAATGATATTATTCCTCCAACCATTAATCACTTTAATGATGATCCGGCTTTGGATAATAAGTTGAATTTGACATTCCATACAGCTCAAAAACGTGTTGTGCGTGCTGCTTTAAGTAACACTTTTGGTTTTGGCGGACACAATGCTTCTGTAATTGTAAAAAAATATACAGCCTAAATTCTCTTGGCAAAATTTACCAAATCTCTCAGGGTTTATTTTTCACCCGACAAAAAATTACACGAATCACTTTTTAATGTTCTTGGTTTTTATCCAACTAATATTTCTGTTTACAAATTAGCTTTTCGACACAGCTCCGCAGCACAACTAATTAGAAATGGAGTAAAAGATAGTAACGAACGCTTGGAATTTCTTGGCGATTCGGTGATTGGAACAGTGGTAGCGGATTATCTATTTAAAAAATTTCCATTTAAAGACGAAGGGTTTTTGACAAAGATGCGTTCGAAAATGGTGAGCCGTCAGCAACACAATCAGCTTGCGATGAAATTAGGATTGAATACTTTTTTGGAAGTGAATAACGATAGACACGCAAATAATAAATCCAGTTCCATCAATGGAGATGCTTACGAAGCCTTGATTGGGGCTATTTATCTGGACAAAGGATACAAGTTTGCTCAACAATTTATTCTTACTCGGATTGTAAATGTTCACATCGACATGGATGTTGTAGAAACCAAAGAAGTGGATTTTAAAAGTAAGTTAATTGAGTGGGCGCAAAAAGAAAAAAAGGAATTCCGCTTCGAAACAATTGTAGATGGCGCAACTTCGGACGATAAGCTTTTCAGTATACAAATTGTTGTGGATAATCAAGTGATTGGAAAAGCGCAACATTTTTCTAAAAAAAGAGCTGAACAATTGGTCGCAGAACTGGCGTGTAGCGTGTTAGGAGTATAAAAATTTAATCAGTTGTCATCCTGAGCGCAACCGAGGGATAAAAATAATTCCATTTTACAAGCATTCTTCATTTTAGATTTATAAATTTACAATAGTTTTAAAAAAGCATTTTGGGAAAGTATACCCTTGAAATAGAATATGATTACGATTTTGTGTTGATTGGAATTTCATCACACGAAAAAGATTATCGTATTTGTTGGGCAATCAATAATCAATTGGGATTAAACTTAATTAAAACCGATGCTCTTGAGATAAAAGATAAAAAACAAGAGGAACTTTCACATTTTTCTTTGTTTTGTTTTGAGCAGCCCGATGAGTTTATGGAGTATTTCATTATTGCCAACAGAAGCGAAAAAGGAATGTTGATTCCCGAACAAAAACAAGTGGATTATTTTTTTATTATCCGTGGAGAAATTGAAAATGAAAAAGTGATGGAGATGATTAAACTAATAAAAGAAAGCAATTTAGTGCAAACAGCTTTTAGAGTTGACGTAAATGCCCTAAAATCAAAACAGAATTTAATATTATAAAATTGAATAAAATATAATTATGAAAAGAACAAAAATTGTTGCAACACTTGGGCCAGCATCGTCATCGGTAGAAGTGATCGAAGAAATGATTAACGCAGGAGCGGATGTGTGTAGAATCAATTTTTCACATGGTTCGTATGATGTGGTGTTGGAGCAAATAAAAAATATTCGTGCTATCAATAAAAAATTAGGCACACACACCGCTATTCTTGCCGATTTGCAAGGACCGAAATTACGCATTGGAGTTGTGAAAGACAATGGTGTGGAACTGGTTGCTGGAAAAGAAGTAATCATTACTACTGTTGAGTGTGAAGGAACAGCCGAACGATTATACATTACTTATCCGCAATTTCCTAAAGATGTAAAAGTAGGAGAAAATATTTTAATTGATGATGGAAAACTTTTACTTACGGTAATTTCTACAAATGGAAAAGATGAAGTAAAAGCAGTGGTGAGTCATGGTGGAATTTTGTCTTCTAAAAAAGGAGTGAACTTGCCCAACACAAAAATTTCTTTGCCTTGTTTGACAGAAAAAGATTTAAAAGATTTGGATTTTGCATTAACGCAACGTGTGGATTGGGTTGGGCTTTCATTTGTTCGTTCTGCAGCAGATATTATTGAGTTAAAACATTTAATTCAAAATTTTGATCACAATGTTAGAACGAAAGTAGTAGCTAAAATTGAAAAACCAGAAGCGGTTGCAGATATCGATAACATTATTAAAGAAACAGATGCAATTATGGTTGCTCGTGGCGATTTGGGTGTTGAGGTTCCAATGCAGGAAGTTCCAGTGATTCAAAAAATGTTGGTGCGTAAATGTTTGGAAGCATCTAAGCCTGTAATCATTGCTACACAAATGATGGAAAGCATGATTACAAACATTAGCCCTTCTCGTGCAGAAGTGAACGATGTGGCGAATAGTGTGATGGATGGTGCCGATGCAGTAATGTTAAGTGGAGAAACTTCTGTGGGAAATCATCCTGCTAAAGTAGTAGAAGCTATGACAAAAATTATCGACTTCGTAGAAGCGAATAGTGATATTTATAACAGAGACAGTGAAGCACCTGCAGTAGATTTGCGCAACGAACGTTTTGTTTCTGATTCGATTTGTTATACAGCTGCAAAAATGGCGGAACGCACGGGTGCCGCAGCAATTGTAACCATGACGCATTCGGGATACACGGCTTTTAAATTGGCTAGTCATCGTCCAAAAGCAAATATTTTTGTTTTTACCGACAACTACGATATTCTAACAACACTAAATTTAGTTTGGGGAGTGCGTGGATTTTATTACGATAAAAATATCAGCACCGATCATACAATTGCCGACATTAAATTTATTTTGAAGAAAAGTGGTAAAGTAAAATTAAACGATTTGGTAATTAACATTGCAAGTATTCCATTGAGTGAAATGGGGAAAGCAAATATGATTAAGCTAAGCGCTGTAGAGTAATCCCTCGGCTTCGCTCGTGATTATAAAGGATTACGAGTCTGTGTAATAATTTATCGTTACTAAGATGTATTTCCCTCTAGAGAGGTGCAAGGGGTGTGTCTCACGAATGTTAATTTTGCGCACTTTATCTAAAGAATAACCAAATGAAAAAAATCTACTACCTAAGTTCGTGCTCAACTTGCACTCGTATCATTACGGAGCTCGGATTAAAAACGAAGAAATTCGAGTTTCAGGATATCAAAACGGAGAAAATTACTGCTTCTCAATTATCCGAAATGAAAAAGATGGCAGGAAGTTACGAGGCATTATTTAGTCGCGTTGCATTAAAGTACCGTGCTTTGGGTTTGGATAAAAAGAAATTGACGGAAGACGATTACAAAAAATACATTTTGGAAGAATACACATTTTTGAAACGCCCCGTAATTATCATCAAAGACAAAATATTTGTCGGCAATTCTAAAAATACAATCGCAACAGTAAAAGCTGAATTATAATCTCAAATGACACGGTGTAATCTTTTTGTGTTCAACAATCATTGTCTCCGTCATCCTGAGCGGAGTCGAAGGAAAGGAGTGCAATAGAGTTTATGAATAAAATCCTTCAAGCCCACCTCGCATTAATTGCAGTAAATTTAATTTACGGAGCCAACTATTCCATTGCAAAAGAAGTAATGCCCACGCACGTGCAACCTTTCGCATTTGTACTGATGCGTGTAGGAGGCGCTTTGATTTTATTTTGGATAGTCAGCTCACTTTTTATCAGAGAAAAAATTGATAAAAAAGATTTGCCCCGTTTTGCACTATTAGCAGTATTTGGTGTAGCCTGTAATCAACTTTTGTTTTTAAAAGGATTAAGTATCACCACTCCAATCAATGCATCCATTATCATGATTTCAAATCCCATTGTGGTTTTGTTAATTGCTGCCACTGTTTTGAAAGAAAGAATTTCAGTCAATAAATTAGTTGGAATTGGATTCGGAATTGCAGGAGCAATGTTGCTTTTGTTATTCAATAAATCATTTTCATTCGGCTCCGAAACAATCACAGGAGATGTAATGATACTTATCAATTCCATTTCATGGGCACTGTATCTTGTATTGGTAAAACCACTTATGCATAAATACAACACGTTCACTATCGTAAAGTGGGTTTTTCTTTTTGGCTTTTTATATGTTCTGCCTTTCGGATTTAAAGAATTTACAGAAGTGAAATGGGAAGAACTTCCTCCCGTAATTTGGTATGATATATTGTTTGTTGTTGTTGCAACAACTTTCTTCGCCTATGTTTTAAATACTTACGCTTTACGCGCATTGAGTCCTTCTATCGTTAGTATTTATATTTATTTGCAGCCCTTTTTGGCAACTTTATTTGCCATTTTCGTTTACAGAAATGATACCCTCGATTTAAGAAAAATTACTGCTGCCGTCCTCATTGTTTTTGGTGTTTATCTTGTTAGCATGCCGTTTAAAAAGACAAAGGAAGGATAATAAATGTTTCAAATTATAGTTTTTTGAACTTCTGGTTGCCCGATTTTAAAATCTGCGGTAATCTGCGTGATCTGCGAGCAAAAAGGCAATAAATTTTAATTCAGAGCTAGATTTTTTTCGCTTTTTGAGAACACAAAAAAACACTACATTTGCTTTACCTATAACAATATTCTATGCAAATGAAATCAATGACCGGATTCGGAAAAGCAACTGCCGAAATTCCTGGAAAAAAAGTAACAGTTGAAGTACGCTCACTTAACAGCAAACAACTGGATTTGAATTTACGACTTCCTTATCTCTATAAAGAAAAGGAATTGGAATTACGAACGGATATCTCTAAACAGATTGAACGAGGAAAAGTAGACATAACCGTTTTCACAGAAGCAAGTCAGGATTCACTTCCTGTTGCGATAAATAAAACATTGGCAAAAACATATTACAAAGAACTAAAATCTTTGTCGGAAGAATTAGGTGAATCCAATCAAAATTTATTATCCTTGGTGGTAAAAATGCCGGATGTGATGAAAGCGGAAAGGGAAGTGGTAGAGTTGGATGAAGCAGAATGGAAACAAATTAAAGCAACTGTAGATAAAGCCATTGATGCATTTCAAAAATTTAGAAGCGATGAAGGAAAAACATTAGCAAATGAATTTAATACTAGAATTGGATTGATTGATAATTTATTGGTTGAAGTAGTGAAGATGGATGCAGCTCGTGTAGAAAATATCCGCTCACGTATTAAGAATAGTCTTTCTGAAGTTATCGAAAAAGAGAAGATAGATCAAAATCGTTTTGAACAGGAATTGGTTTATTATATTGAAAAGCTTGACATCACAGAAGAAAAATTGCGTTTAAAAACCCACATCGATTATTTTTTGAATACAATGAAAGAAGCAGGAAGTGGAAGAAAACTTGGTTTCATTTCTCAAGAAATTGGAAGAGAGATAAACACCATCGGCTCAAAAGCAAATGATGCTTCAGTGCAAAAAGTAGTTGTACAAATGAAAGACGAATTGGAAAAAATAAAAGAACAATTGTTAAACGTGTTGTAGGTTACGAATAACGAATTAAAAACGCTCTTCGACTCCGCTCAGAATGACAACGAATACTATCATAAGAGGTTGATTGAATAATGTGAGCAGTATTAATTCCCCTCTCGAGAGCAGGGGTGTGTTGATAAGGCAAGTTAAAGAACATAAGTAAGTCGCAAACCAAAAGATATTTAAACAAGAAGTGAAAGGGAAACTCATCATATTTTCAGCACCTTCCGGAGCAGGTAAAACAACCATTGTGCATCACTTGCTCAAGAAAATTCCTCAATTGGAATTTTCTGTTTCTGCCACAAGTCGACCAATGCGTAAAGATGAAACACATGGCGTTGATTATTATTTTATTTCGGTTGATGAGTTTAAAAAGAAAATTGAGGCAGAAGAATTTGTAGAGTGGGAAGAAGTTTATAAAGATAATTTCTATGGAACATTAAATGCAGAAATCGAACGCATCTGGAAAAAAGGACACCACATTATTTTTGATATGGATGTAGTTGGCGGATTAAATTTAAAAAAACAATTTGGAGATCAAGCCTTGGCCATTTTTGTGATGCCACCAAGTATTGCACATTTAGAAGCACGATTAAAAATGCGTGAAACCGAAACACCAGAAAGCATTGCCCGCAGACTAGGAAAAGCAGAAGTAGAATTACAAACAGCCGATCAATTTGATAAAATAATTTTGAATGATACTTTGGAACATGCATTTACAGAAGCAGAAAAAGTAGTTGGAGCGTTTTTATGTAAATAATAAATCTTCGCATATCCCCCTCTCCGAGGGGGCAGGGGGAGGAATAGAGGATGAATGTTGCGAAGACAAAACAAAATTAAGAAGAAAATCACAATGGCAAAAATCCTCACAATCGACATACACACTCACATTCTCCCTGAGAACATTCCAAACTGGAAAGAAAAATTTGGTTACGGAGGATTTGTGCAATTACAGCATCATAAGCCATGTTGTGCAAACATGATCCTGGATGATGGAAAATTTTTCAGAGAAGTGGAAGACAATTGCTGGAGCGCTGAAAAACGGATGACCGAATGCGACCACCATCACGTAGATGTTCAAGTGCTTTCAACTGTTCCTGTGATGTTCAGCTATTGGGCAAAACCGCAAGATTGTTTGGAACTTTCTGTTTTTCTAAACGACCACATTGCCGACATTGTAAAACGTTTTCCAAAACGATTCGTTGGTTTAGGAACTATTCCATTACAATCTCCAGAACTGGCTATACAAGAATTAAAACGCTGCAAGGAAATTGGATTAGCAGGTGTTCAAATTGGTTCTCATGTGAACGATTGGAATTTAAACGATGCAAATTTATTTCCTGTATTTGAAGCTTGTGAAAAATTAGACATGGCAGTTTTTGTTCATCCTTGGGACATGATGGGACAAGATAAAATGCAAAAGTATTGGCTGCCTTGGCTGGTAGGAATGCCAGCAGAAACATCTCTCGCAATTTGTTCCATGATTTTTGGAGGAATATTTGAAAAACTTCCAAACTTAAGAGTTGCATTTGCACACGGTGGAGGTTCTTTTCCATCAACAATTGGCCGTATCGAACACGGATTTAATTGTCGCCCCGATTTAGTTGCCGTTGACAATAACGTAAACCCTCGCGAATATTTAGGAAAATTTTGGATTGATAGTTTGGTACACGATGATCAAATGTTGGATTATGTAGTAGGAATGTTTGGTGCTGATAAAGTTGCACTGGGAACAGATTATCCTTTTCCACTAGGAGAATTAGAGCCCGGAAAACTCATCAAAGAAATGCCTTACGAACGTGAAGTAAAAGAGTTGCTATTAAACGGAGCGGCTTTGCAATGGTTGAATTTGAAGAAGGAGAAGTTTTTGTAGGTCTGGTTATTTTTTCTGCCAAAGTTTATAAGTCAATTCTCCGAGTACAACAACCCCACAATTCTTTGAGGTGCTGTCGAACTCAACACATTTCAATTTATATAGTTCTAATGCTCCGTCTTGAAATTTGAACCCAAACCATTCAATGTCGTCTTCAGTCTTTCCTAAGCCAACTTGGTCTACTTGCAATCCTTGATCATAATAGTCATAGTTCGGCTTGTAAAAGGTATATGAACCTAAGCCAATTAACTCACCAGTATTCCTGAATTCAATTATATCTTTGGTCGCGTTGTTTATATATTCGTGTCTAAAGAGCATTTCCTCCAATATTCTAATGTCACCATTTGCTTTAGCAGAATTTACTTTAATAAAATTGTGTTCTCCTATTTTTATTTTGTTTTTGGAGACAAATTCAATAACATTAAAAAACTGGTATAACGTGTCGTCTTGTGTTTCCCATATTTGAAAAACATTCTCTTTTTTTAGGATTGTGAGTGGTGATCCCCCTTCGTGGAAGTTATAAATCATCATAGTAGGCTTAAGAGTTTTATCCGGAATACGAATAAAAACACTATTGTCTTGTGCCTTCTTCGGAGATTTATATTCTTGTATGCTGTTAAAGTAATCTTCACAAATCCAATCACCAGTATAAGGAATTGGTGTTTCAAAGGTTTTAAAGTCAATGGAACTGTTACTGTGCTCTTGACTATCTGAGGAAGAGCAGGAGGAGAACATCCAAATTGCTAAGAGAGTAGGGAGAATTTTTTTCATTTTTTAGTTAGATTGCAGAATCTGCACATCAGCATATCAAAAATCAGCACATCAACTAATGCATATGCGCACTACTAGCCTCATTCGCCATCAATTGATTAAATTTTTTCTGCTTTATTTCCATAAAACTTTTCTTTTCAATTTTACTTTCTAGCCAAGAAATTAAATCGAATAAATTCAAAGCATTTCTTTCCACTTTGTTTGTGGTAAGCCCCTCAATACTATCCTTCATTTGAATAAAATCTGCAGTGAGTTCTGCTGGTGTGCGAACTTTGTTTTGTAAATCTTTGAAGAAAGCAATAATCTGCTTTTCATAATTATAAAGTTTATTACGTTTCATCAACAAGCGGTAAGTAGAACGAATACGTTTTTCCATCAAGTCTTCTTCATTCATTTCAAAGTAAATAATCAAACTCAAAATGTGTGCGAAACAAAATAAATCACTACGGAAATCCAAATCGGTATTGTGTAAAAGCAAGTTGATGTTTTGGTTTGCTAGTTTGTATTCGCCTAAACCAATGTAGATATAAGCCAAAGCGTAATGATGCAACTGTTTTTCTTTTTGTAAACTTTTTGTTTGTGGAAGTTGTCCATATATTTTTTCAACTTTGTTTGCAATTTCTAATGCCTTATCAAATTGCCCGGTTGGGATGTAAACAAACAATTTTAAATTTTCTGTAAGCAATTCAAAATTTCTATTCAGCTGACCATATTGTTCAACAAAACGATCCATGCGCTCTAATGTGTCGAACAAGTCGCTATACAACATTAACGAAAGCTCGTTTACAGCTTTGTTTCTCAACAGTCCTAAATAAGTAAACGGTTTTAACTCGACCATGTGTTTGTTTTGGTCTAACAGATCAACCGTTTTCTTTAAAATTTTATTTGCTTGTCCTTGCTCATTTATCGTAAATAAAAAATTAGCCTGCATTAAATTGCGATAGTACTGCGCATTAAAGGTGTTGAGTAAGCTTTTGTCATTGTTGCTGTCTTCATCGGCAATTTTTTGAAAGGCAAGAACATCTTCATCGTTACGAGCCAGACCAGTATATAAAGCTTTTGCTCGCAATTTTTGATAGAGGTGTTTGTATCCGATAATAATTTTTTTCTTTTCGATTGATTCGTATAACTCTTCAAAATATTTGTTTACCAGATTCAAATAATTTTCCGGAGTAGCTTCTTCCACTAATAAAATGATTTCCCAATCGATTAGAGATTCCATAAATTCATAAAGTTCATGTTCAAGAGCAGTCGCTTTTGCTTTCAGAATCATTTTTTTAGCAACAGCAGGAAGATTTTTATTGTAAAGAATTTCTATTTGATTTAACGAACTTCTTAATTCACTTTTTACATTGTTGTTATATGATTCCAATGATTTTAAAATGAATTTGAAAAGATAGTTTTTAGCTACAGCAAAATTGTTAAGTGTAGGTTCCCCTTTAAATTTTCGAATAATCTCTTTTTCATCGTATACCTTTTGTTTGTCGATGGCATCAAAAATCTTAATGTATTTATTTTGCCCTCCAATAACGTGTAGCATAGCATGCTTCTTTATATAGCCTTTTTCTGGGGCCGATAAAGATTTGATAAGCTGATGCAAATGGTTTATTGATGACATACTTATTCTAACGTTAATTGAATGGGGATATACAAATATATCACTTGAAAGCAGAAAGTCTAACTTTTTTTGCTTTACTTAATCAAAATAGTCAATTTTTAAAAAGCATTCTTTTTATCCCCAAAACAGCCTTCGAAAACTTAATAATATGCATACATAACAAAAGCAACAAAATTCGACTTTATAGCTGTTAATGTTGAGTTTTAAAGCCAAAACGTATTTTAAAATGGGGCTTCAGAAAAGGCATAATCCCTCCTCGAAGTCTTATTTTGAGGATTTTTTTGTTTGCAATCTGCTTTTTTATACCCCATATTTGTATTGTAATATTAATTGATAGTCTCCCGACTACAATTATATTGCAAAAAGCTTGTTGTTGTGAAGGAGTAGCACAACAGTGTTTCATGTTTAGTTTTATCCAAATCCCGAAGTTCTGACAAGCTCTTCGGGATTTATTTTTGATAGAAATTGCAGCCTATAAAATTTTATACACATAGTTAAATAGTACTTTTAGTTAGGAAAAAGTGATCAAACGTCTAATATTTCGATTAAAAAATTTGAAAAGGCCTCAGAGAGGCCAACTATTTTTAAAAGAACAATCATATTCATATTTCAATTGCCCCAGCGGGGCAAAACAATATCTAGAGAACATAGTAGTTTCCAAATTTCCATTAATCCATCAAAATCCCCGTTCCGTCTAATCCTTTCAGAAGATTTCAAACCAATGAAATAAAATCGTAAATTTGTGTATCCTTAAAACCCAACCCTTTTCATGAGCGATGCAATAAAACATGAGTGCGGAATAGCAATGATTCGATTGCTGAAGCCGCTGGATTATTACATCAAAAAGTATGGAACTCCACTTTATGGAGTTAATAAATTGTACTTGCTTATGGAAAAACAACACAATCGTGGGCAGGATGGAGCAGGAGTTGCAAACATTAAATTTGATGTAGTTCCCGGAACAAAATACATTAGCAGAACAAGAGCAGTTGGCAGTGCCGCAATAAAAGAAATCTTCGGAAAAATAAATTCTAGATTCGAAGACATCAACAAGAAAAATCCTGAAAAATTTCAAGATGCCACCTGGCTGAAAAAAAATCTCCCTTACACCGGAGAATTATTTTTAGGGCATTTGCGTTACGGAACATTTGGTGGAAATAGTATTGAAAATTGTCACCCGTTTTTGCGTCAGAATAATTGGATGACACGTAATTTAGTTGTTGCAGGGAATTTTAATCTAACCAATGTAGATGAATTGTTTGATCAGTTGGTAGAATTAGGACAACATCCAAAAGAAAAAGCGGATACGGTTACTGTGATGGAAAAAATCGGACACTTTTTGGATGAAGAAAATGAACGACTATTTAAAAAATATAAAAAAGAAGGACATTCGAATGCAGAAATTTCTTCTTTGATTGCAGAAAATTTAGATGTGCAAACCATCTTGAGAGATGCAAGCAAAAAGTGGGATGGTGGTTATGCAATGGCAGGTTTGTTCGGACACGGTGATGCGTTTGTTTTGCGTGATCCAAATGGCATCCGTCCTGTTTTTTATTATTCAGACGATGAAATTGTTGTAGTTGCCTCGGAACGTCCGGTTATCCAAACCGCATTTAATGTTCCAATTGCAGAGGTAAAAGAATTAGCTCCCGGTAATGCACTCATCATTAAAAAAGATGGAACATATGGAGAACAGGAAATCATAGAGCCATTAGAAAAAACATCTTGCTCGTTCGAACGCATTTATTTCTCTCGCGGAAGTGATGCAGATATTTATCAGGAAAGACAAAAATTAGGAAGCCAACTTACACCTTCTGTTTTAAAATCGGTTGACTATGATTTAAAAAACACTGTTTTCTCATACATTCCCAATACAGCTGAAGTTGCTTTTGGTGGTTTAATTGAAGGATTACATCATTATGCAAACACTATAAAGCGACACAAGATTTTACAAATGGGAAGCGCTGTTCGCGATCCTGAGTTGAGTGAAATACTTTCAATTCGTCCACGTGTTCACAAAATTGCAATTAAAGATGCGAAGCTACGCACCTTTATTACCAACGATTCGCAACGTGATGATATGGTGGCTCACGTTTACGATACAACTTATGGCGTAATTAAAGAAGGCATAGATAATTTGGTAATTGTAGATGATTCTATTGTTAGAGGTACAACTTTAAAACAAAGCATTTTAAAAATATTAGATCGTTTAGGTCCTAAAAAAATTGTAGTTGTTTCATCAGCACCACAAATTCGTTATCCCGATTGTTATGGAATTGACATGGCAAAATTGGGCGACTTTATTGCTTTTCAAGCAGCCGTTCAATTGTTGAAAGATAATTTTAAAGATAATTTGTTGGACGAATTATACGAAAAGGCGAAAGCACAAGAAGATCTTCCTAAGGAACAAATTGTAAATGTGGTAAAAGAAATATACGCTCCATTTACAGCGGAACAAATTTCTCATAAAATTTCAGAGTTGCTTCGTCCCGAAACAATCAATGCTGAAGTAGAAATTATTTATCAATCTATAGAAGGATTGCATAACGCCATTCCAAATCATAAAGGTGATTGGTATTTTACCGGCAATTATCCAACGGCTGGAGGGAATAAAGTAGTAAATAAATCCTTCATTAACTATATGGAAGGTAAAAATGTGAGGGCTTATTAGTCAAACATCATTCTGTTGTATAATTATAAATAGCGAATTGTCAATAGATTATAAAAGACTCTCGAATATTTCGTGAGTCTTTTGTTTTTTATACATCCCGTTTACCTAGTCTTTTGTCGAGTTTATCGAATTGTTAATTAATTAGGTCTTTTTTGTGTTGAAATTCTTACATAAAAGGCGTAATTTTGCAGTCTGATTTTTTAAAAGGAGTGAGAATAAATAGAGTAGTATTTTAAAATAGAGTAGTATTAATTAAAAACAAAAAAGATGAAAAATAATTACAAACTAAAAACACAAATAACAACATTGTTGTTGTGTTTTGTGTTGGCAATAACGGGTGTTAAAGCTCAGTGTATTATAGGCACGGGGACTACAACCACAAACGGAACAGTTGCCGATCCAGTAGAAAGGTATTATAACTATGAGCATTTTCAAACAGTTTATACTGCTGCGGAATTAACGGCTGGTGGTATGACAGGAGGAAGTTCGATTACTGCAATTGGTTACTCCATCTCTGAATCAGCTGTTTCTTTGGCGAACTTCACAATCGATATGGGGCACACATTGCAAGCAACTGCTAACCCTTATATTGCTGCGGGTTTAACAAATGTTAGACCAGCCTTTACGTATGCACCTATTGTTCAGGCAGCAGGTAGTTTTGATATGATTGCGCTTACCACTCCTTTTGTTTGGAATGGAACTTCAAACATTGTTGTAAATACTTGTACGGGTTCTAATCCGTTTACAAGTCCATATGGTGGATTGCGCTATACTGCTGTGGCTACTGGTGGAACCAGATATAATCGTGTGGATGGTTCTAGTAATTGTGCAACAGCAACAAATACAAATACTACAAATAGACCAAATATTCGTTTTGATTTTACTCCAGGTGCCGCTTGCTCTGGTACACCAACAGCAGGTGTAACTTCAGGTCCTGCAAGTATTTGTACTTCCGTAAACTTTACTCTTTCATTATCTGGTGCATCTACAGGAACGGGTTTAACTTATCAATGGCAGTCTTCTACTGATAACGTTACTTATACAAACATTGGGTCAACAAGTTCTACCGCAACTGTTTCTCAAACAGCAGCAACTTACTATCAGTGTATTGTAACTTGTACTTCAAGTGGAATGTCAGCTACATCTACCCCTTTGTTGGTGAATATGAATGCTGTTTTTGCCTGTTATTGTTCTTCGATGCCAACATTCACCGCTGATGAAGAAATTACGAATGTGACATTTGGAACTTTGAATAATACTTCTAACTGTACAACTCCTGCTCCAGGGCCAGGATCAATTGTTACACGTTATGCAAATTATCTGTCTGGGGCTGGTGCTCCTGCAGCTCCTTCTGTTGCAAGAACAAATCCTACTTCTATCTCAGTTACTGTTGGAAGTTGTGGTGTAACAAATTATACTAGTGGTTTAGCAATCTTTATTGATTTAAACCAAAATGGAAGTTTTGCAGATGCTGGCGAAAAAGTATATAGCAACGGAGCAGCAGCAGCTATTAATTGTGTTCCTGCAACTGTAGTGAATGGAACAATTACTATTCCAATGACAGCAAATTTAGGTTTAACAGCAATGAGAATTATAAATGCTGAATCTAGTTCTGGAAATGCAATTACATCTTGTTTCTCTTATGGATATGGTGAAACAGAAGACTACCTTATTAACATTGTAGATCTTCCTGCAACTCCTCCAACACCAACACAAAGTGCTGGAATTCCAACGTGTGCGTCTGGAACAGATCTTTCGGTTGCTGGGGCTCCTGCAGCTGGTGATGCTTGGTACTGGCAGACAACTGCTTTAGGAACAAGCACAGCTACTCCTGTTTTAGGAGCTTATACGGTGTTCTTAAATGGTACTTATTATGTTAGAACATACAATACTACAAATGCTTTATGGTCTGCAACTTCTGACTCAGTAACTGTGACAAATATTCCTGTGGCTCCATTGCCGCCTGCACCAACAGCAGTTAGCCCTTCTTGTTTAAATACAAGTATTACTGTTGCAGCAGCAAGTGGAACAACAACATATTATTGGCAAGGAACAAATTCAACAGGTACTAGCACCGCTTTAGATGCAGCATCTCCGTATACTGCTTCAGCGTCAGGAACGTATTATGTTGCAGCGTATGATGCAGCTACTTCTTGCTGGTCAAATACAAATAGTATTGCCGTAGTTATTGATACTTATGTTCCTGCAGCTCCAACATCAACATCAAATCCTTTGAATGTTTGTATAGGAACAGCTACAGCAATGATTAACGCATCAGCTCCTGCTTCTGGAACATTAACGGCAAGCTTTGGAACAAGTTTGGTTTCTACTGGAGCTCCAGTTAATATTAATATTACAGTTCCTGCACTACCTGCTGGAGCTGTTATTACAGGAACACAATTGCAAGTTATAGGAGCAACCGCAGTTGGTGGTTCATATAGAAGTGAAATCAGAGTGGCGTTGGCGGGTTCTACAACCTTAGTTGCTACTCAAATTTCTGCTCTTGCTTCTTCTGGTTTAATTACACCGGATCCAGCGATTACCGTTCCGAATTTGCCACTGGCTGGCGGACTAGTAACATTAACTTTAACGGAAACGTTTGATGATGGTGGAACGGGTGTTGTTGACGCTACTTTTACGGAAATCAGATTAGTAGTTTCTTATACACTACCATCTTCCACTATTACATGGTGGGATGCTACAACAGGCGGAACTCAAATAGGAACAGGAAGTCCGTTCGAATCTGTTGGAACAGCAATTTTACCAAACACCAGCACGCTTGGAACTTATGCATTCTATGCAATGGCAACTGCTGGAACTTGTTCAAGCTCTCGCTTAACGGTTGATGTTATTGTAAATCCTTTGCCAACAGTTACAGCTAGCTCATCTGCTTCAACAGTTTGTGCAGGAACAATGGTTACTTTAAATGGTGGTGGTGCATTAAGTTATACTTGGGATAACGGTGTGACTAATAACGTTGCATTTGCTTCAACAACAGCAACAACAATCTATAACGTAATCGGTACAGACATTTATGGTTGTACAAATACAGCAGCTGTTTCATTAACAGTTAATGCATTGCCGGTTGCAAGTTCAATAATAACAACTCCTGTAGCATGTAATGGCGGAATGTCTACCGTTACAGTTTCAGCAACAGGCGGAACTCCTTCATATACAGGAACAGGCGCAATGTCTGCTCCGGCTGGCCCTTATTCATTCGTTGTGACTGATGCTGCAGGATGTGCTTCTGCACCTACTACAGGAACAATCACTGAGCCTACAACAATTGCAGTTACTTCAACATCAAGTGCAATTTTATGTAACGGTGGAACATCTACTGTAACAATTGCTGCAACAGGTGGAACGGGTGCGCTTACTGGAACAGGAACATTTACTCAATCAGCAGGAACAACAGTTTATACTGTAACGGATGCAAATTCTTGTACTGGAACAGCTTCAGTTGTTGTAACACAACCAACTGTGGTGATGGTTATGGTATCTTCAACTCCAATTTTGTGTAATGGTGGAACATCAACTGTAACAGTTACAGCTATGGATGGAACTCCCGGTTATACAGGTGAAGGAACATTTACTCAATCAGCAGGAACAACAGTTTATACTGTAACGGATGCAAACTCTTGTACCGGAACAGCTTCAGTTGTTGTTACAGAACCAACAGCATTAGTAGCTTCTAATTCTACAACATCAATTTTATGTAATGGAGGAACAGGAACAGTAACGGTTACTGCAACTGGAGGAACACCTACCTACACAGGAACAGGTGCTTTACCTCAATCATCAGGAACAACTGTTTATACTGTTACTGATGCAAACGGTTGTGTTACTACAACAAGTGCAACACTTACTGAACCAACTGCAATTGTAATTAGTCCTTCTGAAACAGGAGTATTATGTGCTGGTGGAAATTCTACAGTAACAATCGCTGCTTCAGGTGGAACTCCTGGTTATAGTGGAGTAGGATCATTTACTCAATCAGCAGGAACAATTACTTATACCGTAACGGATGCGAATGCATGTACAGCTTCACTTGCTGTAACAGTGGTTGAACCAACTGCAATGGCAGCAACTTCATCTTCTACAGCAATAGCATGTAATGGTGGGTCTTCAACTGTAACAGTTGTTGCAACAGGCGGAACAACTCCTTACACAAATGACGGTACGTTTTCACAATTAGCAGGTACAACAGTTTATACTGTAACAGATGCAAACGGATGTATTGCTACAACTTCTGAAACAATTTCAGAACCTTCTGCAATTATTGTGACTCCAAGTACAACTGCAATTTTATGTAACGGTGGAACATCAACTGTAACAATTACTGCAGCAGGTGGAACAGGTGCATTAACAGGTGAAGGAACATTTACACAAGCAGCAGGAACAATGGCTTATACTGTAACAGATGCAAATTCTTGTGCTGGAACAGCTTCAGTTGTTATTACTGAACCAGCTGCAATTGCAACTGCTCAAACAGTTAATTTCTGTGGAAGCGGATCTGTAACAGTTGGTCCCAGCACTTACACAACAGCTGGAACATATACAGATATTTTAACCGCAGCAAATACTTGTGATAGTACTGTGACTACAACAGTTACGGTTACAACAGTAGATGTTGCCACTTCTGTTGTCGGTGCAGTAATTACTGCAAACTCTGCTACTGGAACTTACTTGTGGTTAGATTGTAATGCTGCTTATGCTGCATTAACTCCAGCTGAAACAAATCAGGCTTATACATCAACTGCAAACGGAAGCTACGCTGTACAAATTACAGATAATGGATGTGTTGATACTTCTGCTTGTGTTGTTATCAGCACAACAGGAATTGATAACAATTCAGCAAATGTATTGTCGGTTTATCCAAACCCTACAATGGGAATGTTTAACATCGCTATTGCTAATGCAAACATTGCAGAGTTAGTGATCACTATCGTTGATATTCAAGGAAAAGAAGTATTCTCTTCTGTAGATAAAAATGTAAATGGTACTTTCAATAAACAAATTAACTTAGAAGAAATCGCTAAAGGATTGTATTACATTAAAATGAATACAGGTGCTGAAGTGAAAATTCAAAAATTGATTGTTCAATAATTAGAATTAATATCATTAAAAAACCCTCATGTTAAAAAACGTGAGGGTTTTTTATTTCTGCTAATAAATGAAATCAACTATAAATAAAAATAAATATTCGAATTCCATCAGCTTTAAAATTGATGCTAAAGAAACAGATTATTTATACATACAAGATTCGCAAATTTCTGGCTCCGGAAAGGGCCTCTATACCGCCATTCCTATTTATAAAGATGAGGTGATCACTTTGTTTAAGGGCGAAATACTTAACAATGTGGAAGCAAAACTTCGTTCCTTGAAAGGAGAAGACGCTTATTTTATTAGTTTGCTGGATGGAAGAATCATGGATTCGATGAAGGCGAAGTGCTTTGCGAAATATGCAAACGATGCGATGGGTTTTGTAAAGACGAAATATAAAATCAATTCAAAAATATCGTTGGATGAGGAGGACAATGTTTGTATTGTATCCGCCAGAAACATTAAAGCAGGGGAGGAAATATTTTGCAGTTATGGTAAACCCTATTGGAAAAATTTTAAAAAGAAAATGAGTTTATAAAAATAATTTATTCGAATACATTAACTGTAGTCCCGTCAAAGCTGCCAAAAACCATACTCGGATGAGAATCTAAATGGTAGATATTCCCTTTGTTATCAATGGCAATCGCTCCGCAAAAGCCATCTATCGTTTTTAATTCGGCAAACGTTTTTTCAAATGCTTTCTCAATCGTAAATCCATCACTCACACGAGTAACAATTTTTGTTGCTACTGAAGCACTTACAATATCTTCCCCAATTCCTGTACAACTTACTCCGCAAGATGCATTTGCATAATTTCCTGCTGTAGTCGCTGAATCAGATATTCTTCCCGGGACTTCGAATCCTTTTCCACCTGTTGAAGTAGAAGCCGCAATGTTTCCATCTTTATCTAAAGCAACACAACCCACTGTTCCCAATGATTTACTTCCTATTTTAGATTCGTATTCTTTTCTGCGTTGTGGAATTTCCGGATTGAAAAAATCAAATTTATTTAGTCGGGCAAAAACAGTGGCACCTTCTCCACCTAAAACTCTGTCTTGTGTGTTAAATAATTTTTCAGCAACACGAATTGGATTTTTTACATTTTCAATATTGATAACACCACTAAACTTTGTACTTTTTCCATCCATCATGGAAGCACTCATTCGTATTTTGCCATCGCTCTGAATCTGAGAGCCAATACCAGCATTAAATAATTCATCGTCCTCCAGTTGTTCCACCGCATGAACAACCGTTTCCAATGCTGTATGGGTTTTTAGGTAGTCGTAGGAATTTGTCAATACACGTTTCAGCGCATTCTGTTTCGCAATTTTTGTCTCCAAACTTTGTGATGATTCGCTGAAAAAACCTCCGTGTATGATTAACTTCATGATTGATTTTATCTAAAAATTTGTAATAGAAGTTTTTTCTGAATGAATCGTCATTTCATGTTTTGCAAAATCGTAATGATCGTATTTACTCATCACATGTACCACAAGATTTTTTATTGAAATAGGACTGCCCATTTCTACTTGTGTTAAATTGGTGTCTTTTATATGACGCCCATCAACCAAAATAATAAGTCCCGAGCCAATCGCTTCCATAGAAGCCCCGTTTGTAATCAACAACCCAGTATCTTCGCCCAAGCCAATTCCAAGTGTTCGCGGATTATTAACTACTGCTTGAAATAATCGACCAATTCTTCCTCTGTGTACAAAGTGGGTGTCAATAATTACTTGATCAATTAAGCCTAAACCACTTGTGATTTTTACTTCACCTTTTAATAACGCCTCACTGCTCGACCCTTGATAAATCATACTATTGGAAGCTGCTGCGGCTCCTGCAGAAGTTCCAGCAAAAATAAAATTCTCTTCTTGATATTTATATAACAATAAATCATGGATAGTTGTTCCTCCTAAAATAGAAGTCAATCGTAGTTGGTCTCCACCCGTAAATATTACTACATCCGCTTTTCTTATTCTTTCAATGTTCTCTTCTGCGGTTGCCTCTTCACGATTCTCTATATGAAGTACACTTACATTTTTTGCCCCCAAATATTCCAATGCTTTTGCATATTCCGGACCTACTTCTTTTGGAATTTTTGAAGCTGTAGTAATAATCTCAATTTGTGATTCTTCTCTTAAAGCAGATTCTAAAATCAAGCGCTTTAAAATTCCTGTTTCAAAAAAATTCAGATTTTTTTCTACTTGTTTATCGAAATTCTTTTCTGTAAAACTTCCCTTGTCTACAGCCCCCCCAATTACGATTAGTTTTCCTTTAGGATTCATCGTTCAGTTTTTTTAAGTAGTGAAATTGCGTTTAATTGTATAACATAAAAATAACTTTAAAACCAATATATTATTTGGAATAATCCTTTATTTATCAAGAGGGGATTGTGGATTATTCCTATGGCTTCCTCTCCTTTATAAAAACAACTTCCGCTTCCCTTCTTCTTCGGAGAAGGTGCCTGAAAGGCGGATGAGGTTGAGAGGGCCTGGGTAAGGTTTAAAATGAATTTTCTTTGATTTCAGAAAATTTCGCTTTATCTTACATCGATTTGTGCCCTGTACACAGGCATAGCAAACAGAAATTACATTAAATACTATTCCATAATTTATGAAAATACTTAGCGTTCAAGCTTTAAGAGGTCCAAACATTTGGAGTGTCAGCAGAAAGAAATTGATTCAAATGCGTTTGGATCTGGAGGATTTGGAACAAAAGCCTACCAATACTATTCCTGGATTTCGTGAACGATTGGAAGCCATGTTTCCAACCATGATAGAACACCGTTGTTCAGAAGAAGTAAGAGGCGGTTTTTTTCAACGACTCGAGCGTGGAACCTGGATGGGGCATGTGATTGAACACATTGCCTTGGAAACCCAGTCGCTAGCGGGGATGGAAACGGGCTATGGAAGAACACGTGAAACCAAAACACCCGGTATTTATAATGTTGTATTTAGTTATGTAGAAGAAAAGGTTGGGCTTTTTGCTGCCGAATCGGCTGTTTTGATTGCACAAGCATTGGTTGATGGTGTTGAATATGATTTGCAGGCTGATTTGAAAAAAATGCGTGAAATTCGTGAAGATGTGCGATTAGGACCAAGTACCGGAAGTATTGTGGATGAAGCAGTTGCTCGTGATATTCCTTGGATTCGCTTGGGAACTAATTCTCTTGTTCAGCTTGGTTATGGCGTGAATCAAATGCGTTTTCAGGCAACCATCACTTGCAAAACAAGTAGCATTGCTGTTGATATTGCTTGTAATAAAGAACAAACCAAGCAAATGTTAGACGCAGCTTCTATCCCTGTTGCGAAAGGTGGAATTTGTGTGGATGAAGAAGATTTAGAAGTAACGATTAAAAAAATTGGCTATCCCATTGTATTAAAACCATTGGATGGAAATCATGGAAAAGGAGTTTCGATCAATGTAAATAAATGGGAAGAAGCTTTGGAAGGAATGGTATTTGCACAAAAATATTCCCGCAAAGTAATTGTAGAAAAATTTGTAACAGGATACGATTTCCGAATGTTGGTTATCGACAATAAACTTGTAGCTGCCGCACAACGTGTTCCTGCAAATATTGTGGGTGACGGAAAACAAACAGTTCAACAACTCATCGAAGAAACAAATAACGATCCGCGCAGAGGTTACGGACATGAAAATGTGTTGACAGAAATTACAGTTGATCGCGACACAATGGATTTGCTAGAGAAGAAAAAATACACACTAGAAACTGTTCCTCCTGCGGACGAAATAGTGTATTTAAAATCAACTGCGAATTTAAGTACTGGTGGAACGTCAATAGATATAACGGACATGATACATCCCGAAAACATATTTTTAGCGGAACGTATTTCTCGTGTCATCGGCTTAGATGTTTGCGGAATTGATATCATGGCAAAAAATTTAACACAATCATTAAAAGAAAATGGTGGTGTTATTTTAGAAGTAAATGCAGCACCAGGATTTAGAATGCACTTAGCTCCGTCAGAAGGATTGCCGCGTAACGTTGCAGCTCCTGTAATTGATATGTTGTATCCTTTGGGAAAACCTTCACGCATTCCAATTATTGCTGTAACGGGAACAAATGGTAAAACAACAACTACTCGTTTGATTGCACACATTGTAAAAAATAACGGATACAAAGTAGGGTTCACTACATCGGATGGAATTTATGTGCAAAATCACATGCTTCAAAAAGGCGATACAACAGGGCCTTTGAGTACCGAATTTATTTTGAAAGATCCTACAGTAGAATTCGCTGTGTTGGA
>CAYWAV010000024.1:0-41714 GCA_964456225.1 uncultured Chitinophaga sp.
AAACTATCACGATAAAGAATATATAGCTTATGATTTTCGTACGCACTTTTGTAATTTCCTTTTACATTATTTAATTCCGACAATGCAAAATAAGTTTCTCTTAAATATTCTTTGTAACCAATTTCATGAGAAATCGCTTTGGATTTATTCAGATATTCTTCTGCTAAAACATACTTTTTTTGTTTTGTATAAATAATGCCCATATTATTAAAAACAGAAGCAATTCCTGGTTTATCACCAAATGCTTCTCTGATTGCCAAAGAGATTGAACAATATTCCAAGGCTTTATTCAACTTCAACTCCCGAACAAGCGGATCTGTTTCTAATTCTGCTTGGTTTGTATAAACACTAGATATATTATTAGTTGTAGAACCAACACCCTTTTCATCACCAATTCTCTTTTTAATTTCCAAGGATGCCATGTAATTTTCAAGAGCTTTGTCATATTTTTTTTGCTCATTGTAAATATTTCCAATATTATTATACGCACCTGAAATGCCATATTGATCATCAATCTCCTTGCTAATATTCAAAGAAATTAAATGATATTTCAAAGACGTTTCTAAATCTCCTTGCTCAGCATACACAATTGCGATATGGCTATATGATGAAGAAAGACCTTCTTTATCTTCCAATGCTTCATCAATTTTCAAACATAAAAACAAACACTTTAAAGCTTCTGGGTAATTTCCTTGATTTGAGTAAATAGCTGCAATATTATTATATGCAGATGCCATTCCTTTTTTATTTTTCAACACTTCATATTTTTTCAAAGCAGAAGTGTAATTTTTCATAGCATTCTGGTAATCGCCTTTGTCTTCAGCAAAATAACCACAAAGGATATAGGTGTTTGCCAAAGCTGCTTCGTTTGCAGTACTTTTAGCCAAGGCAAGTGCTTCATCTAAATAGTATTGCGCCTTTTTTTCATCTAGATATTCATATTCGATAAAGAGTTCGTTATACGCACTCAATTTTATCGTATCCACTGTTGTTCTTTTTATCAAGTTCTCCAATGAATCAATAGCTGAATTTTGTGCATAATCTGATGAACACAGAAGTGCAAAAAAGCAGAAAAAGATATATTTAAACCTAAATTTCATTTTTACTTCTTACTCATTAACCGATTCAACTGCTTCTCAATGTGCTTCTCATTTGGCAATAAAGAATTTTGAATCCGCCTAGCATACGTGATACTATCAATAATCTCTTTCTGTTTTTCGTCAACAAGTCTTTTTTGCTCTGAAATAATTTTATTTGTTTTTCTTTTTTGCCGATAAGCAAATCCAAGCGCAATGATTAAACCAAAACCGGTTGATATGATAATAAGTAAATAGTTACGTTGTTTTTTTTGAACCTGAAATTGGTATTCATTTTCTTTCAAAAGAGTTTCCTTTTTACTTATATCATACTTCACTTCCATCTCCAGCATTTTACCCTCTAATGTTTCTGCTGCTATCAAGTCATTCATTTCATTGTAGGACAACTGGGCTTGATAGGCTTTTTCGTAATCATGCAACCCAAAGTATGCTTTTGACGCGCCCAAAAATGCATCTCTTTTCAGATTAAAAAAATTAAAATTTTCAGCATAACCTTGTGCTGTTTCGAAAAAAACCAATGCATTTTCAAAATCTTTCCTTTTATTGTATATATCACCAATAACCAAAGCGGTGTTAACCACTCCCAAATCGATCTTAATTAATTGATATATCTTAAGAGCTTCTTTTGCCTTTTCCAATGCGGTATCCAAATCACCTTTTTCCGTCATTATCTCAGCCAAGCCCAAAATAGAATTTGCGTAGGCAGAAGAATCATGATTTACCTTGTAAATTTCACCTGAAATAGTATTGTAAACCAGAGCGCTGTCGTACTCATTTGTTTTCATGAGTAAAATGCTAATATTGTTACAAACATTAGCGCATAGAAGGAATTCTTTTTTTGATTTATAATATTCGTAAGCTTTATCGTAATGATATCTTGCGACTTTATATTTCTTTTGGGCACTAAGTAAATTCCCATAAGTGTTATAAAACTTCAATTGCTCCTCTTTCGAGCCATTCTTCTCCAAATATTGTAAATATTCAATGCTGTAACTCATTGCCACATCATTAATATGGCGGTGATACAAGTTAGAAATTAAATTAGGATACACTTTTTTAATACCAGCATCATACTGAATGTCTTTGGCAAGTTTAAGTGCATCAATAAAGTATTCAATACGCTCCTTCGATTTAAAATACTCATAGGTACGACCCAACTCGAAATAAATTTTCACTCTATTGCTATCTATTTCACATTTTGCAAGTTCGTTATTAAGTGAATCCAAGCGTTTTTGATTCAACGCATTTATAGTCAGGCATTGAAATAGAAAAAGTATAACAAGTAAAGCGTTTTTATACATTCTCATTTCGTCCCATTGTTAAAATCTTGGTTGCTTAATCGACTAATACTTGCATCAATGTATTTTTCAGTAGGCAGTAAGGATTTTTGAATTCGTTGTGCGTATTTAATGCTATCAATAATTTCCTTTTGCTTTTCTTCAAGTATTTGATGTTGTTCTTCTACTTTCGCCAATGTTTCTTTCAATTTATCTGCGGTTTCTTTTCTAAAAATTACTTCTTTTTTAAATTTTTGATTTCCAACTAACAAACCAATTGCAAGTGTACATATACCTATAATAGTTATTAATTGTGACAATGGCCAATGTTGGATTTTAAATAGTATTCCTAATAATAATCCACCAATACCAAGGAAATTACACAAGGTTAAAAAAAATGCATCGAATTTTGAGCGGGCATACTTTTCCCATTTATCGTAATTAATTTTAAAAGTAAGAGTACCGGAAAAAAAGCACAGAATCAATACACCAAAAATTATTTGAGGGCCCGCTCCAGGCCAATGCATAATTTTAAAAAAGAAACCCAATGCAGATAAAAAAACACCAACAAATATTGATCTTTTTGCTATTTTTTTCCGCCTTTCATCTGATAGAGGAAAAGCAACAAATGCTGGACCTAAAAACAGCGAAGCACAACTAATAATCATCACTGTAACAGTTAGTGGTATTGGCAGATTTTGTTCCCCATTCAAATCCCACATTGAAGAAATAAACAATGGCAATGCACAAATTGTAAGGATGATTCCTGTTTTTTTCATACAATTATATTCTTATGCCCAACACGCATACATCATCAACTTGTTCGATTTCACCTTTCCACTCATCAAAGGAATTTTCAATGATTTGTTTTTGTCTTTTAACTGAATAAGATGCGATGCTGTAAAACAAGGCTTTTAATTGAGCTCTCTTAAATTTTTTTCTATTGGTACCACCAAACTGATCAGCATAACCATCACTGAACAAATAAACCATATCCCCTTCTAACAATTTTATTTCTGAATAAGAAAATTCATGTGCCACATCTCCAACAAAATTTCCGATAGGTTGCTTGTCTGCTTTGTACTCAAATCCTTTTTGATCATTTCCAAAAAAGCTCAGATTCTCTTTACTTGGAGGAATAACATCACCCGAGCGCACAATCCAAAGAGGATTATTGGCTCCTGAATACTGAATTGTATTTTTCTTTTTATCGATGACACATAAAGCGATATCCATTCCATCACGAATGGAACTATTTTCTATTGTTTGATTCAAAGTATTATTCACATAAGTATTCAGAAAATCTAAAATTTGTGATGAAGTTGGATTAACCAGATTATTCATTGCTTCGTTTAAACCATTTCTGCCTATAATACTCATGAATGCTCCCGGAACTCCATGTCCTGTACAATCCACGACTGCAATATATGTTTTGCCGTACTTTTCTTCTACCCAATAGAAATCTCCGCTTACAATGTCTTTGGGTTTGTAGACCACAAAGTGTTCTGTCAACAATGATTCAATACGTTCAACAGGAGGCAGAATTGCTTCTTGAATATGTTTTGCATATTTAATACTATCCAAAATGCTTTTATTCTGTTCCTCGAGAAGTAAATGCTGGAAAGCAATTTTTTTACGCGCATTTTTATTTATCCTGTAACTTCGAAATATTAATACAGCACAAATAACTACAAAAATAAGGCTAATCAAAAAGATAAGGATAACATTGTTCTGTCTGCTGATTTCATCCGACAACTCACTTTGTTTTAATTCTTGCTTTAGCTTTTCGACTTCTCTTTGTTTATCAAACTCATACGTCATCTGCATTTCTGTAATTTCACGAAGTTGTTCATCGTTATTTAAACTATCACGCAATGAGATAAACCGTTTATAATGCGTATAAGAATTCGGAACATCCTTCATCTTCTCATAAATCATGTATAACTTCTCATGAGATTGTTTAATTGAAAAAACACTTCCTGCTTGTTGTGCCAACGACAAAGATAAATTGGCGGTATCTAACGCCTCCTTGTATTTGCCTTGCTTTAACATTGCAGTTACTTTATAATCTAAAGTAATAGCTACGCTATTGATATCATTCATTCCTCTCCAAATAGCTATGCTTCTATCAAAATGTTCGATTGCTTTTGTTACATCAAACTCATAATTCAAAAAATGCAAACCAATATTTTCACAAGCAGTTGCAATACCACGTTCATTTTTATTTTCTTCATTATATTTAAGTGCCTTTCTAAAATATGTGTGAGAGCGATCAGGTTCTTTTCTCTCAGAAAACAACAACCCCATATTGTTATAAGTGGAAGCTAGACCGTTTGTATTATTTGTTTTCAAATGTATGGCTTCACATTTTTTATAAAACTCATAAGCTTTATCGTAATCCTTTTGAATTTGATTGATAATGGCTATCCCATTCAAAGAAGCAGTAATCTGAACAGTATCCTTTACACTTTCGGATAAAGAAAGGGCTTGAAGGGAATTATCAAGTGCATCTTTGTATTCGCCCTTTTCGCGGCACATCAGGCCTTTTCCATTTAGGGCTTTTGCAAGTTTTGAAGGGAGGTTATTTCTTTTATAAATGATTGCTGCCTTATCGTAGTATATTAAAGACGAATCCAACAAACCTTCATTGTTGTAATATGACTTTGCAATTTTTATGTAACATTCAGCTTTTGTGGTGTCCAACTTTGCCGATTTGGCAAAATTCTTTAAGGAGTCAATCTGTGAAAACAGTGAACCAATGGAAGAAGTGAGAAGTATAGCAAAAAGGCATCTTAGCATCTTTCAAATATATGAAATACTTGAAAGAAGACGAAAGATTTCTTAGTATTTCCAAAGCACCATCAAAGCCTCTTCAAATCTAGCTTTTGGCAAGAAATTCCACTCCAAATCGGTATTCATTGGAACAGGAGTATCCAAACTACCTACTCTTACAACAGGTGCATCTAAATTCTGAAAACAATTTTCGTTGATGATTGAGGACAACTCGCCACCAATACCACCTGTGAGCGTATCTTCGTGTAATACAATTGCTTTTCCGGTTTTATTTACAGAAGTAATAATTGCGTCTCTATCCAATGGAACCAAGGTTCTTAAGTCGATTAAATCTGCTTTTATTTCGGGATGTTTGTCCAGTATCTCCATTGCCCAGTGCACTCCTAACCCATAAGTAACAATTGTTAAACCGTTGCCTTCTCTTACCAAACGGGCTTTACCAAAGGGAATGGTATAATAATCATCTGAAATATCTTCGGTGATACTTCTGTACAATGCTTTGTGTTCGAAAAACATTACAGGATTAGGGTCTTCGAAAGCTGTCAACAACAAGCCTTTTGCATCACTTGCAAATGCGGGATAAGCTATTTTTAGTCCTGGTGTATGAAAAAACCATGCTTCGTTACTTTGTGAATGAAACGGTCCAGCAGCTACAGCAGCTCCTGTGGGCATTCTTACAACAACATCTGCATTTTGTCCCCAACGGTAATGTGACTTTGCTAAATTATTTACAATTTGATTAAATCCTTCGGTCACAAAATCAGCAAACTGCATTTCTACCATTGCTTTCATTCCGCTGATAGACAAGCCAAAGCCTGTTCCTAATATTGCTGCTTCACATAAAGGAGTGTTTCTTACTCTTGCTTTTCCAAACTCTTCTACAAATCCTTCTGTGATTTTAAATACACCTCCGTAATCAGCTATGTCTTGTCCCATCAACACTAAATTTGGATGTTTTCTCATAGCCAATCTCAATCCGTCAGAAATTGCATCAATAAATCTTTTGTTCGTTTTATTTTCTGATGGAAGTGTTTCATTCAATTCGAAAGGCATATACATGTCTTTCAACTCTAATGCTGTATTCGGAGGTGGCAATGTTTCTGCATAGGCTAGTTCCAGACCTTCTTCAATTTCTGTTTTAATTTCGGAGCGGAAATCTTCAATCATTTTTTCATCTAACACTCCTTCTTCCAACAGATATTTTGCAAAGTTATTGAGTGGATCTTTTTTACCCCAGATTTCTAATAATTCTTTAGGAACATATTTTGTTCCCGATGCTTCCTCATGTCCGCGCATACGGAAAGTCATTAGTTCTAATAAAACCGGACGAGGATTTTTCCTTATCGATTCAGCTAAACGCTTTACTGTATCATAAACTTCCAGCACATTGTTTCCATCCACTTGCACTGCTTCCATTCCATAACCAATTCCTTTATCGATGAATTGTTTGCAACGAAACTGCTCGTTACTTGGAGTTGATAAACCGTAACCATTGTTCTCAATTGCAAAAATTACGGGCAGATCCCAAACAGCTGCAACATTCAACGATTCATGAAAATCTCCTTCACTTGCTCCACCATCACCGGAATAAACCAATGTTACTTTACCATTTTCATGTAATAAGTTTCCTAATGCTATTCCATCCGCCACACCCAATTGCGGACCCAAATGGGAAATCATGCCCACAATTTTATACTCCTGAGTTCCGAAATGGAATGAGCGGTCGCGTCCCTTTGTAAAACCACTTGGTTTGCCCTGAAACTGACAAAACAAACGATTCAAAGGAATTCCACGAGATGTAAACACGCCTAAATTACGGTGCATGGGCAAAATGTATTCTTCTTTATCCAAAGCCATAGCCGCTCCAACCGAACCTGCTTCTTGGCCTATTCCACTAAACCATTTGGATATTTTCCCTTGACGGAGAAGCAATAACATTTTTTCTTCTATCATGCGAGGTTTCAAAACACCTTTGTATAAAGCGATTAAAGTATCGTCTTTGTATTTTTTTCTATCGTAACGAATGGGATTTTCTGCAGTAATCATTTTGGATGTTAGATATTGGATGTTAGCTTATAACGTATTAAAATGAGACACAAAAATATCAAAAATATGGACATAATTTTTGTAATATTTTTCGTAAATTTGCTTTACACAAATATTATCGAAATGACTACAGCTGCTATAAAGAAACAATTTGATGGATATTTACCATTATTAACTGTTAAGCAACAATCTTTGCTATTAGAAATGGTAAAAAGCTTTTTGAATGTTGACAAAGATGTAAAACGCATTACCCGCAAACAATACAACAAAGAGATTGCGGAAGCAGTAGCTCGAATTGAAAAAGGAAATTTTGTCACTCACGAAGATGCTCTTAAAGAGTTGTCTAAATGGTAAAAACAACATCGCACACAACTGTTTGGGACAAAGTTGCACTTAACAACTTTAAAGACATTTTAGATTTTTTATATAAACAAAGTCCCCAAGCACCCAAAATAGTGAAAGAAGGTATACTATCAAGGCTCAATGACATAAAAAAGAATGCTCTTATTTTTGAAATTGATAAATTAAAAGACGCTCCCAATAAAGAATATCGAGCATTTTTAATTTATAGTTACAGAATTACCTATCAAATTAAAACATCGACTAAAGAAATTTATATTTTAAGAGTAAGGCATACAAGCAGAGAGCCCCTAGGTTATTAAACAATGATTCAACAGCTAATCATATACATTCTTTTAGCATTAGCAACGGCTTATGTGGGCTACCGCATTTATTCAAGTGTAAAGAAAAAACAAGCTTGTGGAAAATGTGTGTTGATGGATGAAGCGAAGAAAGTTCAAGCGATAAAACAACCTCACTAAGTAAACAAATCTTTCACCATTGCTTTGCCCCAGGGATTTCGTGAAGAAATAAACGATGCAGACCATATAAATTAATTCAATGCAATGCAATGACAGAAGCTAGTGCCGAAAAAATAATTGATTTCATACTTGTCCTTCGTAAAAATGGTGTAACAGATGAAGATGCAGTTGTTTCAGAATTAATAAAAGAATTCTATTACGCAGAAGACGAATGCTATACTATTCTTGAGATGATGAATACAGGTGCTTTTCGGGCATCAATAATGAGTTCGGGAGAATCTTATCCAAATTCAAACCTTCAAATAGATGACAATCCTATTTTAAAAACAGCATTTAAAAAAGTATGGATAGAATTAAAAGGAGAAGAACATTATCAAAAGTATTATTTTAACAAAAAGAAAAAGTGGTGGCATATATTCAACTAAACATGCGAGGTTTTTGAAAATGGAAACCAAGCAAAGCAAAAATCTGGTGAAACTTAAAAAGGCTCACAAAGACAAAGTAGTTGCTGCTTTGGGTGCTGCTGCGTTGGGTATTATTACATTTACACTCACTTTTCCCACATCAATGTGGATAGCTTGTGAGATAAGTCCACCATACATAATTGACCCAGAAACTGGACAAGAGCTTCACGTAATGGCAACTGGGCAAATTTTTACTTCTCTTATTATTGCCCTCTTTTTAAGTCTAACAATACTGGTAATTGTATTTAAGAAAATGAGAAAGGAACAATTACAACATCCTACCAACTAAACAAGTCTTTAATCATTGCTTTGCCCCAAGGATTTTTACCGAAATCTTTTTCCAATTTTGTTTTTAGTTCGGGAGAGTTGTAAATTTTATTTTTTCCTTTTTTCGGTGATAACTGTTCCATTGTAGGATTTAAAGCTTCCACACTTTTAGCAAAATAAATAACTCCACCATCTTCGGTTGCTAAGCCCAATATAGCACCAGGCAATCCTGCAAAGCTTTCCGGACCAACATTCGGAACTATATCATCGGCATACCAAACATAAAAACGGGTTGTATCGTTCATTTGCCAAATTGCTTTTCTGCAATTGTATCCACTTATAACACGTTTACTATCTGTGATTTTCCATTCACGTTTTTTTAATGTGTCTTGCACAAATAACTTTTCTCCCCACACACTTTTTATGGCTAATGTTGTTTTTGCATTAAAATTCTGATACGTAATATTTTTGCTTGTTGCCCAGCTCATTCGCTCTTTCAAGTCACTCTCCTGAGGCATAAACACTGACATGGAATCATTAAAATACAATTCAAAATAATCCACTTTGCTTTTATCTTCTTCTTTCAGCCATTCTTTTACATTGTCATCTTTGAATTTTTTGTACAAATTTGTTTTGCGCTCAAACACAATTTTTCCAGAAGTGATTTGTGCCTGTGCATTTATCACCGAAGAGAAAACAATAATAAACGATAAAAAATATTTACCAAAAATCATTTTCATTGTCTTTTGTTTTGGTGCTGTTGAATTTATAAGTCAGTTTCAATAAAAAGTAACGGGAGATAATATTTGTTCTATCATCCGTAATAACGTTATCCTGTATAGTACGCGTATTCATAATGTTTTGATTAAGAATATCGTTTCCACTGATAGTTAAAATAAGATTTTCATTTTTTAGGAATGATTTGGCAAGGTTTGCATTCCAAACAATAAAGTTGGTATTGTATCCTTCGGCACGCTGACTGCTGATGGTGTATTCCACTTCCGTTTCCAGCACTATCTTAAATGGCAAACGCAAACGCAAACCTGCATCAAATGATTGTTCGGAATAAGGTTTATTGGATGCTGTGCTCAATGTAGAAGAAGGATCGTTGTATTCATAATTATATCCTACCGAGAACTGAAGTGTATCAATGTCTAGTTCCAAATCCAAACCAAAATTTGTGTTTAGTGTGGTGGTGGTATTTTTTTGGGTATTTATAAAATTAGAATAGCTGTTGTAGTTTCCACTTACATTCGGATTTATGCTCAATGCTTTAGAAAACACAGGAATGCCGGCACCAACATTCGCTCTAGCGTTGTAATTTCCATTCACATTTAGAGTCTGAGAAATAGTTCTTCCTAAACTATCATATACAATGGAATTAGCAAAGGCATTATCTGTATTAGAAAAGTTGGCACTCATCCAAACATACTTTCCACTCACCGGTTTGTAGGAATTATAGCTTAGATCAAAACTATTTGTAAACGTTGGAATCAAATTAGGATTTCCTATCTTAATCTGGTTGGGATTGGTATTATCAGGGATTGGTTGCAATTGGTTTACACTTGGTTGTGATGATGACGTTCTATATTTAAAATTCAATCGTGAATTTTCTGTGATACGATACATGTATCCTAAAAAAGGTAAGATGTTATTTACCGATTGCGTAAACACCTCATCGGTAATAAGGTTTGTATTGACAACATCTACATTCCGAATTCTTGCTCCAAAATTGAAGGACTGCTTTTTTGTTTCATGAATAAACTTTATTCCAAAACGATTAATCATTTTTATATTTTCAAAATCGTTTGTCAATGTTGAATCGTAGCCCGAATATTCGCCATTTGTATAGTTTTGAGAAACCTTACTTTGTTTTGCAATATTATAATTGAAATTATATTCAAATTCTAATTTTATTTTTTTAGTCAGAGGCTCTGTATAAGTTGCATTTCCACTATGTGATTGCGAACTACTTGTACTACTTTTTTTCTGGTCGATACTATCATTCGGAATGAGTGAATTAAAATAAGTATTATCCGATTTTAAAATACCATCCGATTTATTATCTACTAAGCTCACATAATAATTCATTCTAAGTTGTCTATCACGATTTTTGAAATTCCGTTTCAATTTTATATTCGTAGAAAAATCATATCCTTCTGCTTCGTTTGTATTACTAACATTTGTTTGGTGAGCAATCGTATCCTCGGCAGTTACAAAATTGGTGACTTGAAAATTGTTCTGTTTATTTTTATTTAACTTAAACTTCGGTTCTATCTCTAATTCGGTAAGAGAATCGAGTGTTTGGGTTAATTTAAAGTTTATTGAATGCCCTTCGGTAGTTTGCAGATTCTGACTGGTATTATCTGTTACATAATTGGTGTCACTCAAAAAGTATTGTGATTTGGTAGACCCTGCTGCGCTTAATTGATTGTTGTTATAAGTATAATTCAATCCAATCTTAGTTTTCTTTCCAAGTTTATCGGAATAATAAAATCCTGATTTCAATGTCCGTGGAATCCCTTTATTCTGATTACTGTTAGCATACCAATACATTCCACCATCCTCATCGCTCATCATATTCGATTCATTATCCAAACCATATTTATACATATCACCCCAACCAAAGCTAGAACGAGGCGTATTGCTGGCAAGAGCAAACACGGATACTTTTAATGATTTTTGAAATTTGTTTGCAAGAAGTTCCCCTTCATGAAAATTCTGAAAGTCGCTAGCGGCAGAAACCTTTCCAAAATAACCTTTCTTAGCATCTTCTTTTAATTTCAAGTTCATTACCTGAGTGGTTTCCTCTTCTCCATCACCGGCATTTTCGTTCTTTTTTTCATATACCTGAACCGACTCAACACCTTGAGCCGCTAAATTTTTAGTGGCTACTGTTGGGTCGCTACCAAAAAATTCATCCCCATCCACTAAAACCTGACTGATATCTTTTCCTTGAGAAGTAATTTTTCCTTGAGCATCCACCTTTATTCCCGGTAATTTTCTTAATAAATCTTCAACGGTGGCATTGGGTTTTACTTTAAAGGAATCGGCAGTATAAATGAGGGTGTCGCCTTTGTAGTAAACGGGATCTTTAAAAGCATAAATAATCACCTCAGCCAATTGCTGACTTTTAGGTGGTAGAATAATTTTTCCGAAATCAAATTCATAATTGGCTGCACTGCCGAAAACGTAAAAGGTTTGTTCGGCAAATTTAGAGTCCGAAATAATTACCTGAACGGTATCAATTGGAAGGTTCGCCATTGTAAAACGACCATTTTTATCGGTACGGGTATGCCCAATAAGAACAGAATCTTTGATACGCACTGCCATGGCAACTACATTTTTCATTGGAACTTTCAATACCGTATCCTGAACATTACCCGAAATCGACATTTGTTGGGAAAACGATGGCAATGAAAAAAATAAGATTATTAAATGCAGAAAATAGCGCATGTAGTTTGAATAGGGCTCAAATGTAATAATGCAATTTGTATTTAAAGATACAAATAACATATTTTAACAGGAAGTATCTGGGAATATTGTATGGCTGGCCTTATTAAAGGAAGAATGGTAAAAAGAGCAAAAAAAAAGGCCTCGCAAAACGAAGCCTTTCTTTTGTAAAAAAGAATATTATTTCTTTTTCTTTGGTCCTGCAGCAGCAATTGAATCAGTGATTCTTGTTGCTTCAGCAGCAGCAGCATCTGCATAAGCAGTTGTTGAATCAGTGATAGCCTGCATTCTAGCAGCTTCTGCAGCAGCGTTAGCAGATTCTACAGCAGCAATTGAATCAGCAGTAGCTTTAGCTTTTGCCTCTAATTCTGCTGCACTTGGTCCGCAAGCAACGAATGTAAACATTCCTGCTACGGCAACTAATGTAAATAATTTTTTCATTTTGTTTTGTTTGTGATTTTAATTAAAATTTCGGCAAATATATATCAAATATTTCAATCCATATAACAATTTTTAATTTTTTTTATTCCTATCCCCCTACCAATTAACATTCTATCTCGCAAAAAATATCAAAAATCAGCTGAGAAAAATGTTTATTGTTATTATTTATTAGCTTTGCAAGCTATGCAAACAGGAGCAGCTAACTTTTATACTTTATTAAAGAAAATAGGGCTTTTACTATGCCTTTATACCATCTGCCGACTCCTTTTTTATTGGTTTAACTACTTCTATTTTTCAGACTTAAGTTTTGCTGAGCTATTGCTCATTTTATTTGCCGGCCTTCGTTTCGACATTTCTGTCATCATCCTTTCCAACAGTATTTTCATTCTTTTGTACCTTTTGCCATTCCCTTTCAGAGAGCATCGTTTCTACCGAAAATTCCTTTTTAGCTTGTTTATTTTAGTAAACAGCACAGCCATTTTGGCCAACTGTGTCGATTTAATATACTTTCAGTTTACCTTAAAACGCACCACTGCCGATGTTTTCAATTTTTTTGTAGGAGGTATCGGAAACGATTTAGGACGTTTATTGCCTTTGTTTCTGAAAGACTATTGGTACATGTTCCTTATTTGGATTCTATTGAGTGTGGTCCTGTTTTACATGTATAAAAAACTTGATAAAACAAACCATTTGATTTGGAATAAAAACACTTATCTGGCACAAGCCGGAATTTACCTTTTAGCAATTGCAATAAGCATTGTTGGTTATCGTGGAGGTTTCCAATTGCTCCCAATCAATTCGGTAAATGCAGGCGAGCACACTACTGCAAAATACATCCCTTTGGTGATTAGCACTCCTTTTAGCATTCTTAAAACCTTGGATTTGCAAACTATTGAGCCGCAAATTTACTTTAAAGATGAGGCTGAGCTATTAAGTCATTATAATCCTTACCACAAAGGTGAAACTGGAGGATTTAAAAAACTAAATGTTTTTGTAATTGCTTTGGAAAGCTTTTCAAAAGAGTATGTAGGGGCAATGAATGGAAAACAAGACGGCTCAACTCCTTTTCTCGACTCCCTAATCGGAGAAAGTTTAACCTTTGTAAATGCTTTTTCAAACGGAAAAACATCCATTCAAGGCATACCCGCAATTGTTGCCAGCACACCTACCTGGATGAATGAACCTTATATTTCTTCTCCTTACGGAAGTAATCAAATAGTTAGCATTGCGAGTCTGCTCAAAAAGCAAGGCTATTCCACTGCCTTTTTTCATGGAGGTACAAACGGTACCATGGGATTTGACGGTTTTTCTAAAGTTGCAGAGTTTGATTCCTACTATGGTAGAACCGAATACAACAACGAGAAAGATTATGATGGCAATTGGGGAATTTGGGATGAAGAATTTATGCTGTATACTGCAAATAAGATTGGCGAGCAGAAAGAGCCCTTTTTTGCTACCTTATTTACATTAACCTCCCATCATCCTTACAATATTCCTAAAAAACACAATGGACACTTTAAAGACGGTAAATTACCAATAGAGAAAACAATTGCCTATACCGATTATGCTTTACGCAGATTTTTTGAAACTGCTAAAACAATGCCTTGGTTCAAAAACACCTTGTTTGTTCTAGTTGCTGATCATACTGGGGTAACTGCAAATGCGTTCTATCAAAATAAAGTGGGTAACAGTACCATTCCTATTATGTATTACATGCAAGGAAGCAACTTAAAAGGAATCGACTCTATGACAACACAACAAATTGATATTCAGCCATCTATATTAGATTATATCAATTATCCATCAAACTATTTTTCGTTTGGAAACAGTGTTTTTGATTCTACTGCTCAACATTATGCTTTCATGTACAACTCAGGTGATGCTTCTTACATTATGATTGAAAATAATTATTCAATGGCATTTGCTTCCGGTAAAGCTAGGGAGTTATGTTATTTTCCAAACGATAGTCTCCTAAAAATTAATATTATTGAA
Source organism: uncultured Chitinophaga sp. (assembly GCA_964456225.1). Classification (GTDB taxonomy): domain Bacteria; phylum Bacteroidota; class Bacteroidia; order 2-12-FULL-35-15; family 2-12-FULL-35-15; genus 2-12-FULL-35-15. Next base: position 14,652 of record CAYWAV010000024.1, read on the forward strand.
AAGCATCCACAATTGGTTAAGAAGCTGGAACAAAAAACAAAAGCAATTATTCAAACCTATCAGCAAAGTTTGATCAATAATAAAATGCATTAAAAAAACAGTTGGCAATTTTTCAGTTGGCAATTAAAAAAAATTAAAAAGATACTTGCCAACCGCCTATTGACCAATTGCCTATTTGTAAATTGAAAACTATTTAGTTTATCTAATAATAGAATGTCAAAAAAGAAGATCTGTTTCATCGTTAACCCTGTTTCAGGAATTGGTCGCCAAAAAGTGATTGAAAAATTGATTGATGAGAAACTAGATCGTTCTCTTTTTGATTATGAAATAGCATATACCAAAGCAGCAAAACATGCCATTGAACTGTCGAAGGAAGCTGCCTCCAGAAATATTGACATTGTTGTGGCTGTGGGTGGTGACGGCTCCGTAAATGAGGTTTCGAAAGGATTGATAAATACCTCTTCGGCAATGGCAATTATCCCTACCGGCTCCGGAAATGGCTTAGCAAGACATTTAAATATCCCTCTCAATCTTAAAAAAGCAATGGAGGTAATCAATACCGGAAAACAAACAAGCATGGATACCATTCAAATGAATGAAGAAACTTTTGCGAATGTTGCCGGAGTGGGATTTGATGCACACATTGGATGGGAATTCGCTAAATTTGGGAAACGGGGGTTCTTATCTTACATAAAAGTCATTACCAGAGAACTATCCCAGTATAAAGCACAAGATTTTGAACTCATTATTGATGGTAAAAACACCATTAAAAATGCTTACCTGATTAGTTTTGCTAATGGCTCACAATGGGGAAACAATGCTTACATAGCTCCTACTGCCGACATTTCGGATGGATTGATTGACATTGCTATCTTAAAAGATTTTAAATTTATGAGCGCGCTTTCCATTGGTTACAGAATGTTTACTAAATCCTTGGATAAATCTTCTTTTTTAGAAATTATAAAAGCAAAAGAAGTAATTGTAAAACAAAAAGGAACCATTGCTCATATTGATGGTGAACCTATTGAAATTGGGAATGAACTGAGAATCAAGATTAATCCTTTGTCGTTGAAAGTGATATGTTAAAATGTATTATCTTTGCTTATAAGGAAATTACCATGGAAAATTTTTCAAGTCGTATAACCATTAATTCAGAAGTATGCAATAGCAAACCGACTATTCGCAACATGCGTTTTACTGTTGCTCAATTGCTTGAATTACTTGCGTCAGGGATGACAAACGATGAAATCCTTAACGATTATCCTTATCTGGAAAATGCAGATATCCGAGCTTGCTTACAATACGCATCATTTATGGCCAATACAAAAAATGTATTACCATTAGCAAGCTAAAATATGCTTCGCTTTATTGTAGATACCCAACTGCCACCTTCGTTAGCAATAAAACTCAATGATTGGGGATTTGATGCAATTCATACTACAACTTTTGATAATGGACACTTACTGTCTGATTCAAACATTCGAAAAATCGCAATCGAGCAAAATAGAATAATTATTACAAAAGATACCGATTTTTGGGAATATTATCTTGTAAAAAACTCTCCTCCAAAAGTGTTTTTGTTAGAGCTCGGTAATATAAGCAACAAAGATTTATTTCATATTATTGAAGCCAACACACAATCATTAATGGAGCTTTTCATCAATCAAAAAGCGAATTTAGTAATATGCCAATCCGATAAACTAATTGCATATTAATTCAAAAGCAAATCCTTTGTCGAAAAGACTAATCGTTCCATTACGAGTAGACAAGAAAAAAGTAGACTATAGACAAAAAAATACACAACAAATACACCCAGCTCACTAATGAACTATTGAACAAGTGAACCAATGAACCAATGAACCAACCTAAAAATAACGAAGACGGATTTGTATTTTCCACCAACAAAGATTTTCAATTTAACACTGAAGACGATACACCTATGCAATCACTTCCACCACAACAACAAAATTTAAAAATTTACCTCGACAGAATAAGTGGAGGGAAATTGGTAACACGGGTAAGTGGACATATTGGAAATATGGTTGATTTAGAAAATTTAGGGAAAACCCTGAAACAAAAATGTGGTGTTGGAGGAAGTGTTAAGAATTTAGAAATACTATTACAAGGCGATCACCGCGATAAAGTGCTAAAACTGCTTACCGATATGAATTACAAAGCAAAGAAAGCAGGAGGGTGAATCGATGTGCTGATTATTTAATGTACTGATGTGCAGATTAAGCTAAATTTTAATCGAGAGACATTCCCCTCTTGAGAGAGGCAGGGGTGTGTTTCAAGAATGCTTATTAAAAACGATTAACAAACTAATGAGATTCATCTTCCTTCTACTACTCTATTTACCATGTTTGTCTATCATCGGGCAAACCGATTCCATCCACACCATAAAAGTGCATTTCCTGTATGGTTCAAAGCCATTAAAACAATACAAGAACAAAACCGAAATGAAATACTTTGGCGGCATTCATGGCGGACATGTTACTATTGAAGTAGACAGTGTTGATTATGGATTTTCTCCAACAGGAAGAGTGCATATACTTTCACACAATAGAAATTGTCACAGTCAGTTTACTGGAAAACATACTCACAATCAACCGCCTTACCCAAAAGGGTATAAAGTGGTGTCGTTTATCATTCCCATTTCAGAAGTACAATACACTCATCTGAATAAAACACACAATGATTATTTGAGCACACCACCTTATGATTATGCGTTTTTGGGAATGCGCTGTGCTGCTGCTACACAAGATCTATTAAGTCAGATTGGAATTGTAAAAAAGAAAAGACGCGTTAGAAATGTATACTCTACTTTTTATCCGAAGAAGTTGCGAAGACGGATGTTTAAACTTGCAGAGAAAAAGAAGTATACAATCACAAAACAAGATGGAAGGCCAACAAGGAAATGGGAAAGTGATTAGCCTGTATCACCATTCATAGATTTATTCAAACTAATGCTTCCGTTTATAATATTTAAAAATAAAAAACGTTTCCATTTCATGAAACGACTAATTCTCTGTTCGATATGTTTGGTAGCAGCAGAAAACGACTCTTCACAAATCGACTCTCTAAAACAACATAAAAAACTCAACTTAGGTGGTCAGATTGGTGGTCAACTTGTTGCCGCATACGAACAAAACTGGGTATATTATACATCTTACGATTTATTATTTCCGTTTTATTCTTTTGGCATTTACTTAAACAAGCACCGACACACGTTCGATATTAATGTTTCAAACAATAGCACTAAATCTAAAGACATAATCCCATTTGTGAGCTATTATTATAAATTTAATAAAACAAAATCTAAAATAGACTTAAACGCTTCTGCAAGACTTTACTCTTACTTTTCTAAAATACCTGGTCATGATAATATCAAATATTACACGTTTTCTGAAAATGCATTTTGTTACGGCCTTTCGATATTAAAAACGAAGAATAGGCTTACGGGAAGTTTCGAAATATATAATTATTTTACTTTTTCAAGTAAAAACAAAATCTATACAGATCAAAAACGAAAATTACCGCTATTAAATTGGAGAGAATGGTCTCTTGATATGTTAGTAGAACTGAAAATAAAGTATCGATTAACCAAATAAACTTGATTATACTTTTACTAATTAGCAAAAATCATCTTCCGCGACTCCACTGCTTTTCCATCAAGCATCAAGGTATACGTAAATATTCCGCTAGCTCCGTAACCGTGTTCGTAGATCACTTCATTCATTCCTTGTTTTAACTCTACCGGCATTCGTTTTATCTCTTTGCCTTTAATATCTGTAATGGAGATAAATGCTTCTTTGTATTTCTTTCCTTTGTCTACATAAACAGAAATGATTGTTGATTCATCAAAGGGATTTGGTTTGTTCTGCATCAAAGAAATTCCTTCTTCTTTTTTTAATTCACTAATTCCATTCGGAACAGCAATCAATATTTCTTTTGAAAACAAACTTTCGATTCCGTTTGTATCGATGGATGCAACACTCACATAATGATTAACTGCCGTTCCAACCATAAATGTATCTACAGTCCCTGTCATTAAATAAACCGAATCCCAATCGTTAGTAGTTGTTCTATCTGCAAAACGATAAAAAGCATATCCTGTTTGCTGTGTAATGGTCACTTCAACCATACTTGTTCCTATGGCAACAACTGTAAAATCGGGTTCTTTCGGACCGATTGCTGCCATTCCTGCCGCATTGCCATTGATCACCGCATTTCTTGCAAGATAATTAAAATTTACAAAAAAACTATCCACCACAAAATCACCATTCGTATCTATTCCCAAAGTATCTCTTGATGAATGTTGTCTATCTGAATAACCTACTGCTGCGACATTTGCATCGCCATGCTCGTTGGCAGATGTATATCTGATTGCCGTATAAGCATGCTGACGAAAAGGAATGTGGTCTCCTCCTCTACCTGTTCTGTCTTCGGCACTCATAATAGAAACAGTCATCGGAACCGAAACAAAAGGAAGTAATTCTTCTTTGTATTCTAATTTTGAGAAACGTGCATATTGTTTGTGTTTGGAATTAAATCCTCCGAAGGAAAACAAACGCACCTGCGTACTATCGATAGCATTCAAACCAGGGCAACTTGGAGCCGATGATGTAGTTCCGCAAACAATTCCTCCAATCACATCATTATTCTGAACCGCTTTAATTTGTATTCCTTTCAACGTGCAATAATCGGCAAATGCTTCTGCTCCGTATAAACCTTGTTCTTCCGAAGTGGTAATCATAAACACAATGGTATGATTATAAGAATACTTACTCATTACACGCGCTAATTCCATTACCAATGCTGTTCCTGTTGCATTATCTTCCACTCCTTGAGCAAGACAGGAAGTATCGCACAACACTTCACACCTGCTATCCATATGTCCTTCAATCAAAATTATCCGTTTGTCGGTTGTATCAATTCCAGGAAGAACTGCAATAATATTTTTATGCCGGTTTACCAAACAGATGGCTTGATCGAATTGAAAAAAAGCAGGTATCAATCGATTTCCATTTGCTGTACTATATTCCTGAAATTTTGAATACACCCAATTTCTTGCAGCACCAAAACCTTTGGTTGCTGATAAAGTATCTGAACCGGTATTTCTATTGTGAAATGATGCGAGTTTAATGATATTGCTTTTTAATGAATCGGGATTTATTCTTTGCATGATTCCTTGCGAAATGGAATCAGGATGATTTATTACAACAGAAGCAGTGTAGAGTGTAGGATCATAATTCCCTAACATCACTTGTTCCGCAGCAGGATCTGTTACCAGAAATGCACTTGCTTGAGCGAATGATTTTTCCGAGAAGAAAACAACACTTAAAAAAAGAATGAGTTTTTTCATGATCCGGAATTTGAATTAAATGTACAAAAAATGTTTGTTACGAAGCTGGTCCCCTTCGAAGGGCAGGGGGATAAAAAATGCCCATTAGATGTTTGCCATCAACTTGCTCTTACTCAATACCTCTTTATATAAACGCTCATACATCGGAAGAATCCTATCAATATTAAACTTCTTAGCTTGTTCGTAAGCATTCTCTTTAAATTGTTTCAAAGTAGCATCGTCCTTTAAAATCCGCATTGCATTTTTTGCCATATCTTCCACATCGCCTACATTGCTCATATAACCGGAAAAACCATCCTTATTTACCTCCGGGATTCCACCCGAATTAGTTGAAATAACCGGCACTTTTGCTGCCATTGCTTCCAATGCCGCCAAACCAAAACTTTCGGTTTCTGAAGTCAATAAAAACAAATCGGAAATCGCCAACACTTGTTCTGGATTCACAATTTTACCTAGCGAACGAATATCACTGCAAGTGTCTAACTCTCGGCAAAGCTTTTCAATCACAGGTCGCTCCGGTCCATCACCTACTAAAATCAATTTTGCGGGAATTTGTTTTCTCACTTTATCAAACACACGCAAAACATCTTCCACGCGTTTTACTTTTCTGAAATTGGAAACGTGGATTAATAAACGTTCTCCGTTGGGAGCATACATTTTTTTGCTACACACTGCATCATTGGTTTTGTAATCGTCCAGACAAATAAAATTAGGAATAACACTGATGTCTTTTTTTACATCGGGGAAATTAGCGTAGGTATCGGCTTTTAAACTTTCGGAGACGGATGTAACCGCATCACTCTGATTGATTGCAAATGTAATCACAGGTTCAAAGGAAGGATCTTTTCCTACAAGTGTGATATCTGTTCCGTGTAAAGTGGTGATAAAAGGGATATTGATTCCTTGCGATGCTAAAATTTGTTTTGCCATGTAAGCAGCGGATGCATGAGGAATAGCGTAATGAACGTGAAGCAAATCTAATTTTTCATACTTCACAACATCAACTAATTTACTCGATAGCACTAACTCGTAAGGTTGATAGTCAAACAAAGGATAATCCGAAACAGCTACTTCATGATAAAATAAATTACCAGAAAAAAAATCCAAACGAACAGGTTGACTATAACTGATAAAATGTACTTGATGGCCTTTTGCTGCCAAGGCTTTCCCTAACTCAGTTGCCACTACTCCACTCCCACCAAATGTAGGATAACATACGATTCCAATTTTCATATCTACGAATTTACTCCAACGAATTACAAAAAAAATACGAATTATACGAATTTCGAATTAGTGGATGTATTTAAAATTTAATTAAGATCTTGCTTATACTGAAACTTCAGAACAGGTCTTACAAATTTCGCCCTTCTACAAAGGTCAGGTTACGCTGACCTAAAAAAACTACTTCACGAGAGCATTTGCTTTTACTGCAAAAGCGAATATTAGTAGTGTTAAAAACTTGAAGTAGTTTTTTTTCATATTTTGTTTTTAAAAAATTTATCTTAATAAAGTCACAGAACCTTTAAATTCAATGTATTCTCCTTTTGATGTTTTGAATCGTACTAAATAAACAAACACTCCTAATTCCTGTTTCACCCCACGGTTTGTTCCATCCCATCCTTGATCAACATTGGTTGTACTAAACACATTTAATCCCCAGCGATTGAAAACCATAAATTCATATTCTGTAAAATCTACATAAGTAGTAACAGGAATAAATACGCTGTTAAAGCCATTTGGACGAAATGCATTGGGAATAAACACTTTCGGGTCTTGATATGCCTCGGCAATATTCGACAAACTATTATCGCTAAAACCATAACTATTTCCCATTCCTTCCAATGCTTCCACATAATAATTAAAAACACCTTCACCTTGTAAAATGGCAGAAATATCATCGGTATAATAATTTATTCCGCCAGTAAAAGGAACATTCGCAATTGGTGTAGGATCCATCACCCCATCCACTCCTCTGTAAATGTTATACGACATCACATTTCCCAACCAATATTCATAATCATTCCAGATAAGATAATTCACCATGTCCTCACTGTTACTTATGGCATTTAACAAAATTGTTTTTCCAATGTTTGTTTCCAAACCATCGTATCCACAACTATCCACATTGATGATTTTATAGTAATAACTATTTTTATCCGTCTTCGCTCCATTATCGTTAAATGAAATAGGTGAAGCTGCACTAACGGGAACAGTTCCTACATTGGTAAAATTTGAATTATCAAGCGAGCGCATTATTTTATAATTCAAAGTTGAAGCAGCAATGTCTACATGACAAGTTACATTTACAACATCAGGTGCAATCACACTTACTTTTCGCAAATAAGAAAATGTTGGAGGAATAGGAACCGCTGAATAAAAACTAATTCGATTAGAAGAAGAAGTTCGAGTTCCTGATAAATCAAATGCTTCTACTTTAAAATAATAAGTTGTGCTTGCCAATAAACCCGATGATGTATAAGTTAGTGTTCCAGAAGACACCGTTCCATCCAATGTATAGGGTCCAGCGATACTTACGGTTGAACGATAAATTCGATATCCTATTAATCCTGTTCCGATGGTGTTGTAAGCTGTCCAAGTTAAATCCGCACTCCTACTGCAAATATCGGCAACGGATGTTAGATAGATTGTGCCAAGGAAGCCTCCAAGCGGACTAACATTTCCGCAAGAATCGAATGCGCCTAAACGGTACTGTTCCATTGCCAAATCAGGATTCGACAATAAATAAGTATAATTCGTATTGTTCACTCCATAAATAGTATCAATCGGAATCCATGCTGTACCATCAAATCGGTAAACAATGTATCCCTCAAAATCAGCAGCAGCATTTACATTCCAATTCATTAATGCATTGTTATTATCATCCACGCTAAGTGTATCAAAAACCGGACTCAAGGGAGCAATGGTATTTTGAAACAGGGCTCCTGCAACAGAGGAAACAGAAATACAACCTGTTGCATCTGCAATTTCAACACGATAGTTTACGAATTGATTACAAACTATAATCGTATCAATAAATGTTAACGCTGTAGTTGAACCAACCATTGTCCAGACACCTGTTGGGAATTCTTGATAAACATTATAGAGTCCTGTAGATGAAGATATATTAGGAATAGCAATTGGATTCCAATTTAAAACCGCTGTTCCGTTCAAGGGATTTGTAACTGTTAAATAAATAGATGCAACAGTATCTTTGGGAGCAGAATAAACTTGTCCACCACAACCCGAACGTGTTTGAATGTAATAATAAACAGGAGCGGCATTTGCATTTGCACCAACATGTGTGTAGGTAGTTTGTCCGAACACAAAAATGCTATCTAATAAAGTAAATGGTCCAGCAGCAGCTGCGGAAGTATAAATGTGATAACTGTTGAATGTTAAACCAGTATCAATTGGTGTAGACCAAGTGAGCGTTACATCACCATTCGGTAAAACAGAAACACAACGCGGTTCCGGTGATTCAACAATTGGCAAAGCAAGAACGGTAATAGAAATAGTTGTGATTTTTTCGGCAGGAGCCGGACAAAAATCATCTTTACTTTTAAAAACAAATGTGTAAGTATTAGATGCTGAATTACAACCCGTATTATAAGAAATATGATTGCAACTGGTTTGCCAATTGAAAGTGGTTGACGCATTTACGGAGCCGGAAGCAGGAGATGCAGGGGTAAGCGTGGCACAAGGCGGATTTAAACAACCTGTTACAGCACTTGTAAATCCTGCACCAAATTGTGTTCCTGTTGCTGAAATGGTAACTGTTTGTGGAGTAATGCCATCTGCTAATAAATCCAAATCGTTTCCAGAAATAGTAAAGTTTACTGCTGTACCTACAAGCACAGTATCCTGAAATGCAGTGGCAACAACAGTAGGCGGACTATTAGGAGCACAAGGCAAAAGTACAATTTGAATTTCCCTATAGATTTCTGCAACCAGTTGTCCGCATTTCCAAGCTTCTACTTTTACAACCGTTACAAAATTCCCAATCGTATATGAGGTAAAAGAGATTTCTCCGGTTGATGCATTTATAGTAGCTGGAACGTTTGCGGGATTTTGCAATGTTCCGGGCAAGGGACTATTAAAACTATATCCTGTAGAAAAAGGAATATTTATAGGATTTAAAGGAGGATTATAAGGACCTGGAAATGTTGCTGGATCATAATTATTTAAAGGTTGTGCCCAAGAGTAAGATAAAGAATCCAAATCAGGATCTGTAGCATTATGATTATAAGTAAACGGATAGCCAACACAAATAACGGTACTCGGACTTTCTAAAAAACGTGGTGAAGAATCAAAACAAGGATTTGCATTTTGTCCGCTATAGGCGTACATCACCGCTCTCAATGTAAATCCGTAAGCGGAAGCAGAAGTGATGTTTGAAACAGAATTATTTCTGCAGCAATCAGCATACGCGAAGGTCCAGCCAATAGAAGGCGGAACACCGGGTAAAGAAATAGGTGCTGATTGAAAAACAGATTCCTGTACTGCACCTAAAATTGGAGATGCACTTCCAGGCCAACCCGGCTGCGACTCAGCACCAGAGCAGGAAATGGATGGTCCAGCTCCGTTACAAGCTGGAGAAATATCTGTTTGAGTTATTAAACTTAAAGGAATAGAACTTACAGTGGGATGATTAAATACAGACAATGAAACAACTGGTGTGGTTGCAATTCCGTTGCAATCGCGGTAAAGTTTCATGGTAAAAACATACTGCCCACCGCCCACACAATCCCAGGTAATTTCTCCACCCATCAAATGAGATGCATTTGTTTTTGTTGAAAACAAAGCGGTAAAAATCAGAAGTAGAAATAGTTTCTTTAACATTGGAATTGGTAATACCTACCCCGAAGGGGCTCCTTTGGAGCAAATTTACTCAAAATCTGTGTGTTTTACCAACTATTTTTTTCCTGCAACCAGTTCAATCATACTCTCCTTATCGAAATAGGTAGTGGCTAAATCACGTAATTGAGATGCTGAAACACTCTTAATAGTTGCAATGTAGTTATCAAAATAATCATAGGAAAGATTATACTCCAGTATGCCTTTGAAGCGCTCTGCCATTGCAAATGGTCCGTCAACAGAGCGAAGAAAGGTTCCCAACAGATAATTTTTTACCAATTGTAGCTCGTTTTCTGGAATTAATTCGGTACGCAAACGATCCATTTCAAAGTATATTTCCTTAATTGCATTTTTACATACATCCACTCCTACTTCCGTTGAAATAAAGAAATAACCTGAGTTTTGTAATGACGCTATTCCAGAGCCTATTCCGTAAGTATAACCTTTGTCTTCACGGATATTCGACATTAAACGAGAACCAAAATAGCCTCCATAAATGGTATTTAACACTTGCAAAGATTGAAAATCAGTATGCGTTTTATTAAAAAGTACTTTACCAATTCGGATAGCCGATTGCAATGCATCTTCTTTGTAAACCAATTGTTCTCTTTCTTTTTCTGTTACTACTTGAACAGTATTTGAAATCGATTTTTTATCGGTCGACCAATCATTTCCTCCGAAATAGTCGTTTAACAATTGAAAAACATCTTCATCTATTTTCCCTGCCAATATAATTTTACAACGATTCGAGCAATAATAGGATTTATAAAAAGAATCCAGATGTCCGCGATTAATTTTTTCAAAATCGGATGCTTGTACATTTATTCCGTAAGGATGTTTAGAACCAAAAATTAATTCGGTAAAACGTTTACGTGCAAGGGTTGCCACCTTTTGATTATTGACATCAAATTTTTGTTTTTTATTGGTAAGATGTGTGACTAATTCTTCTTCCGGAAAAGTTGCATTTTTGATAACATCTTCCACTACAGAAATAGTAGCTTTTAAATGTTTATTTAAGGTATACAAAACTACAGAAGCATTATCCTGCGACACTCCAACTTCTAAAAAAGCTCCGTAAAAATCAACAGCGTCAGCAATTTGCGCTGCATTCATTTTTGACGTCCCTTCTTCCAACATAGAATTAACAGACGTTGCCTGCAAGGGCATTTCCTGCTGAAACATTCCTGCATCAAACAAAAATTCGATTTTAATCAATTCTTGTGTTCCTGCATTTATTGAATAAACAGGAATATTATTATTCAAGCGCTTTTCAGTAGCACGAATCATTTCTATTTTTTCAACCGTTTTAAAGGATGGTGATAAGGTTCTATCGATTGTCATACGAAGTTCTATTAAAGTTCTATCCGTCATCCCGTGCTACGACACGGGATCTGTTAATTAGCATTTCTGTCCTCATCGTGAGATACCGTGTCGCGGCACGGTATGACGCCCTGTAAACAAGTATCATATTTTTGCTTTATAATACAATGTTGAACAATTTTCTTTTCTAAAAATAATGTTCGCTTGTTCTTTTATTTGTTCGGCTGTTACGCCTAAATATTTTTCCACTTCCATGTTTACCATATTCGCATCACCCAAAAGCTCCGACACAGCAAGGTTTGCCGCTTTGTTCAGCACTTCAATTTCTCCAAACACATGTGAGGCTTCCATTTTATTTTTCACTTTCTGAAGTTCCTCTTTTGAAACCAATTGAGTTTTCATTTTTTCTAACTCAGCATCAATCCCCTGCTCCGCTTGTTCCATCGTAACTCCTTTTGAAAGTTTTCCGGAAACAACAAACAAACCCTTATCAAAATCACCCATCACATAAGCATGCAAATCGCTAAATAGTTTTTTATCTTTTATCAAGGCATTGTGCATGCGAGAAGAATTTCCGCGCGAAAGAATATCTGAAATTAAATCGGTAGCATAATATTCTTTATCAAAACGCGAACACATGTGATATGCTTTATAAATAGCATCAGCAGGAACATCGCGCTCAACAGTTAAACTGCGCGCTTCTGTCTGAACCGGCTCTGCAGGTAAATTTCTTTTATTATCAGGACCTTTTGGAATGGGTGCAAACCATTTTTCTGAAAGTTTTTTCACTTCATCCAACTTCACATTTCCGGCAACAACCATAATGGCATTGTTCGGACAATAGAATTTCGAAAAAAAGTTTTTCACATCTTGCATCTGAGCATTTTCTATGTGCGAAATTTCTTTTCCGATAGTATCCCATTGATACGGATGAACTTTATAAATCATCGGACGCATCAACAACCAAACATCTCCATAAGGCTGATTTAAGTAGCGTTGCTTAAATTCTTCAATGACTACACTTCTTTGCACTTCTAAACTTTTATCAGAAAAAGCCAGACTCAACATTCGATCACTTTCCAACCAAAAACCTGTTTCTAAATTTTCGGAAGGTAAAGTCAAATAGTAATTGGTAATATCATTTGTGGTGTATGCATTATTTTCTCCACCAACCCGTTGAAGTGGCTCATCATAATTTGGAATATTGACTGAACCGCCAAACATTAAATGTTCAAACAAATGCGCAAAGCCTGTCTGCTCAGGGTTTTCATCTCTTGCACCCACATTGTACAAAATATTTATACATGCAATTGGAGTTGATTTATCTTCGTGGTAAATCACTTTCAATCCATTTTCTAATTCAAACCTTTCGTATTTTATCATATAGTGATTTTGATTCTAAATTAACATTTATACTTATAACAAGCATCGCTTTTAATCCCCCTTGCCCCCTTTTTCTAAGGGGGAATGCATCCTCCTCTATTTAAAAATTATAGTTAAAAACTAAAATTCTTTCATCAGTTCTTCCTTCGCAATTTTATATTCTGCAATAATTTCATCAATAATTTCCTTTGCAGGTTTTATTTCTTTAATGATTGCCGCAATTTGTCCGATTTCCAATTCACCTTCAATTAAATCGCCCTCAAACATACCTTTTTTAGCACGCGCTCTTCCAAGTAGTTTTGACAATTCATCAACCGATGCAGCGGCTGCCTCTGCTTTTTCTATGTCCTCAAAAAATTTGTTCTTCAATAAACGAACAGGAGTAAGTTGTTTCAACAACAATTTTGTATCACCTTCCTGAGAAGAAATTACTGCATTTTTAAAATGTATACTGGCAGAAGATTCTTCCGAAGCAACAAATCGACTTCCAATTTGAACACCATCTGCACCCAAGGCTAACATGGCCAACATTGCTTTGCCTGTAGCAATTCCACCAGCCGCAATCACCGGAATAGAAACAGTGTTTTTTATAATCGGTATCAAACAAAGTGTGGTGGTTTCCTCTCTTCCATTGTGTCCGCCTGCTTCAAACCCTTCCGCAACAATAGCATCAACTCCTGCTTCCTCCGCTTTTTTAGCGAATTTAGCATTGGCAATCACATGCACCACAATAATTCCTTTTTCTTTCAGTTTTGAGGTCCATATTTTAGGGTTTCCTGCAGAAGTAATTACCACCTTAACTCCCTCAGCAACAATAATATCCATATGCTTGTCAATATCCGGATAAAGCATAGGAACATTCACCGCAAAAATACCATTATTAGTCGCTTTTTTGCATTTTTGAATGTGCTCACGAAGTATTTCCGGATACATGCTTCCGCTTCCAATAACTCCTAAACCACCAGCATTGGTAACAGCTGCAGCCAACTCCCATCCGCTACACCAAATCATTCCAGCTTGAATAATCGGGTATTTTATATTGAAAAGTTGCGTTACTCTGTTGCCCATATGGTTTTTGTTTTTTATTTTTGTTATGAGAAGTCACGAAGATAAAAAAATATTATTTGTTATTTTATCGATAAATTTTATAAATTTGCAAGATGCGTAAATTATTAGTCATATTATCATTGTCGGCAATGCCATTTGTGGGGTTCGGACAATATCTTTGGGATTTTGGTGTTCATGCCGGTGCTTCTAATTACCTAGGAGAAATGGGCGGAAAAGCTGAAACTCGTAAAGATTTTATTGCTGATATAAAATTATCCAAAACGCAATTTGCGGTTGGTGGTTTTGCACGCTATAAGTTTACTCCTATCATTTCTGCTAAGCTTGGTCTTAACTGGTCGCGTGTTGCTGGAGCTGATTACCTTTCTTCAAACCCAGGAAGAGTTGGACGTAACTTATCTTTCAGAAACGACATTATTGATTTAGAATTAACCGGACAATTTTTCTTTGTTGATGTTCCCGATTTAGGACATACATACCGTTACAGAAACGATTTTAGAATGTATGCTTTTGTTGGAATCGCTGCATTCTATCACAATCCTAAAACATATTACAATGGTTCATGGACTGCTTTGCGTCCGTTGCAAACAGAAGGAAAAAAATATTCAGCTGTTGGCGCTGCCGTTCCATTAGGACTTGGATTATACTTCACAATTGATAAAAAACACCGTATTGGTTGGGAATTTGATTGGAGAACTACCTTCACTGATTACATAGATGATGTAAGTACTTCATACGCTGACCCTTCAGATTTAACAAGTGCAGAAGCAATTGCATTAGCAAACAGAAGAGATGAATTAGGTATTTCGGAAGGTGTTCCTGACAGAAAAAATTACACTCCCGGTTCAAAGCGAGGTGATCCATCTCACAACGATTCATACATGACTACTTCTGTATATTATAGTTATATCATAAGAGGAAAAAGTTCGTTTTACCGTTCTAAATATGGTAGTATCTTCAAACACAAAAAATACAAGAAACGTAAGATACGTGCTAAGTTCTAAAAATATAACCCCGAGTTTTTTACCTCGGGGTTTTTTTATAAAATAAATTCATGAAAAAAATCGGACTAATTGGAGGCATCAGCTGGGTTTCAACACTTGATTATTACAAATACATTAATGAAGGTGTAAACGTAAAATTGGGTGGACTCAATTATGCTGAATGTATTATCTATTCTTTCAATTATGCAGACATCAAAAAAAATAATGATGCAAACGATTGGGACAAAACATTACAGATGATTACAACAGCTTCAGAACATCTTAAATCAGCCGGAGCTGAAGCAATTGTGCTATGCGCCAATACACTGCATTTAATTGCTGACAAACTACAGGAGAATATAAAATTACCTGTGATTCACATTGCGACAGCAACAGCTAATGAAATCACAAAACAAAAGATTAAAAAAGTGGGACTACTGGGAACAAAGTTTACAATGGAACTCGATTTTTTTACTGATAAGTTAAAAGAACAAAACATTGATTCTATAATTCCGAATGAAGAAGACCGCGCCTTTATACATTATACAATTTTTGAAGAACTGGGAAGGGGCTTATTACTTCCAGAAAGTAAGAAACGTTACATTGAGATTATTAACAAATTAAAAGAACAAGGAGCTGAAGGTGTTATCTTAGGTTGCACAGAAATTCCGCTTCTAGTAAATCAACAAGATATAAGTGTTCCATTATTTGATACCGCTTTACTTCATGCAAACGCAGCTGTTGAATTTATGTTGAGTTGATACATTTCTGTTTTACTTTTTTTATAAAAATGCTAGATTTGATACAATAAACGACACACTTATATATATCCAAATTAACAATAGAAAAACTAGTAACAGCGGTTGTTTTCAAGACGGAAGAGACTGAACTCACAACAAAATAAAAACACAGGATGTTGGTTGACTGGATTAAACGGAAAAACAATTGATAAAATATATCAAGTTGACTTCAATAAAGATTTACAAGAAGATATTTAATTTGAGAAGTATAATACGAAATAAAAAAAATGAATTCAAATAGAATCTATAAAATTATTTTTTCGAGTGTTTATCCACTGTATATACAAAAAGTGAAGAAAAAGGGTAAAACAAAAGATGAAGTAGATAACATTATTTTTTGGCTAACAGGCTACAACAAAGAAACATTGCAAAAGCAAATCGACAAGAAAAGTGATTTTGAAGTCTTTTTTGCAGAAGCACCAAAACTTAATCCAAATGTTTCACAAATTACCGGTGTCATTTGTGGATACCGAGTAGAAGAGATTGAAGATAAAGTCATACAAAAAATTCGCTATTTAGATAAATTGATTGATGAATTGGCAACGGAAAGAAAATGGAAAAGATTTTAAGAAATAATTAATTTAGCCTAGAACAAAAAAGCATCCATTAAATTACAACTATAATATGAGCTTCAATATTCAGCCCACATTAGAAAATGAAAAAGTAATTCTTTATCCATTGCTGGAAAAGGACTTTGAAGACTTAGCTGCAGTTGCTTCCGATCCTAAAATATGGGAACAACATCCAAACAAAGATCGTTGGAAAACCGAGGTGTTCAGCGTTTTTTTTGCCGGGGCAATGCAAAGCAAAGGAGCATTCAAAATTGTGAACATAGCCAACGGAAACACCATTGGAAGTACCCGTTTTTATGATTACAACGAAAAAGAAAACAGCATTTTAATTGGATATACGTTTTACGGCACAAGCTATTGGGGAAATGGGTACAACCTTTCTGTAAAGAAATTAATGTTGGATTATATTTTTCAATTCGTTTCAACGGTATTATTTCATATAGGAGCCGCTAATGTTCGCTCTCAAATAGCAATCAGCAGACTAGGCGCTATAAAAATTGATGAGCAAGAAATTACTTACTTTGGAGAACAATCAAAATTGAATTATGTTTATAGTTTGACAAAAGAAGAATGGCATTCAACTAATTCTATATCAACTTAACGATGAACACTTCGCATCCCTTGAAACAGATAACAACCATTAACTTGAAATTCTGATATTAAATCTAAAATATTAAAAATGAAAAAATATATTCAATTATACGCATTCACCATTTTACTATTCTTAGCAAGCTGCAGTGGGTCTAGTGTTTATCAAGGAAACTGGAAAGGTACAGATCCCGAAAACAATAAATTTGAAATTGATTTTGAGCCCAAAAGTTTTAAAATCACAGATGCGGATGGCAATACAACTGCTTATCAATACACGCAAAATTCTGTACAAATTAATAATTCAGAAAAAAAATACGAGATACAATTAAGTGATGGAAGAAAGTACATGATTCTTTTTCCTATTTCAAGTGATACAACTAAAGCAATTCTGACACTTGAAAATGGGCAGCCGCAATATGTTATTAGTAGAACATCCTATATCAGCCACGAAGAACTGTATAAATTAGCCGAGTAGCGATTATCTATTTCATCACATCCTCCACAAAGCCATAATCGAGGTATTCAGCATTGGCCGCATTAAATACAATGATGATAAGATCAACATCTTTGATATTTTGTGCAACAGCTTCGTGTTTCACCATTCTTTTATGAATGTTTGCAAGTGTATTGATTTCACGGTTATAATACCAAAATTCTGATTGAGAATCGAAACAATTCTGATAATACTTTGTCCATGTCCACATGTGAGCAAAACTATCACCTACCAATAACAATTTTTTATTTTTTGAATTTGATTCGGATACTACATCCGAAAGATATAACCGATCCTGTTGCAAAGGAAGTAATAAGTTGGCTGCTTCTTCCATATCGATATCAGGACCCCAAGGGTGTTCTACTTTTCTATTTGTAATTGTATTCTTTATTTTAATGTCAGTTCTTTTTTCCAAGTATTTACAAACAGAATCAAAACATCTGGCAGCATAAGCATTGGTCCAGTGAACGCCTCCTTTATTAAATACTGCATAAGGATATTTATTCTTTTCACGAAAAGCCAACTCATTAAAATCAATAAAATCTATCCCCTTTCGTTTAAAAGCCTTTTGTAAAGTCCAGTAGTAAGCATACACTTTATCTCCCTGTTTTAAATTTGAAGGTAAATATTCGCTAAAAACAATGTTTTTATCAGGAGCAATAATCCATACAATATTTTTGCCAACTGTTTTTAATGAATCCTGGAGAAGTAGATATTTATCTAAATATTTTTCCAGATAAAGGGAATCAAATGTTTTTTCGGTGATACAGCCTACACAATACCTATACAAATAGCCATTTTTCCCAATATGCACATCTTTTACATGGATGCGATTGAAAAAGCTGTATTCAATTTGATGGTGAATTCTTGTAAATCCAGGAAACAAACCAAACTGATAATTAATTGATTTTTCTGTTGAATCCTGAAATTTTCCTGAAAAATAATTTTCAGCATTCAATGCAACATTTTCTGGCGCTATATAAAATCCTGCTAATTCTTTGTCTTTGATAAGATTCAATGGCTTGAAAGCAAAATGAATCACCATGCAAAACAGCAAAATACCAAACAATATGTTATACTTTCTATTTTGCATTAGAACCTAAAATAAATAAAAGGGTTAAAATCTTGTCCAAGTATATAAGATGAACTCAATACCAGAAAAATGATACTCAAGGTGAATAAAACATTCAACCTCCACTTCCGTTGCACAAAAAGTAATTCATCGTTTTGAGTGGTTGCATAAAATGATTTGAATAAGCCGCTGAAGGATATAAACAATGCAAGCAAAAGAATGATTATAAAACGAAAATCAATAACATGAAGGTTATTAAACTCGAAGGAGAACATTTTTTTATAAATCATCATTGTTACATTCATGTCTTCATTTTTAAAAAGGACCCAACCGATGTTTGCCACAAAAAAAGTATAAATAACAGCTAAATTACTTTTCAGGTACTTATTTAAGTACAACCGTTCGAGCATCAGGAACAAGCCATTGAAAGCACCCCAAAGAATAAAATTCCAGCCTGCTCCATGCCAAAATCCAGAAATGATAAATACTATCCACAAATTAAAGTATGTCCTTACAACACTTCCTTTACTTCCACCCAATGGAATATAAAGGTAATTGCGCATCCAGTTACCCAAAGAAATATGCCATCGCCTCCAAAATTCTGTAATTGATTTCGAGATATAAGGAAAATTAAAATTTTCTGGGATTGAAAAACCAATCATCTTGCAAATACCAATTGCCATATCCGAATATCCTGAAAAATCAAAATACAATTGCATCGTATAACCTACCGACATTGCCCAAGCTGTAGCAGTATCAATAGTGCTTGCATCCAGTTTGTACAATTCTTCAACTGTTTCTCCTATAACATTTGCAATGAGTACTTTTTTAGAAAGACCAAAAATAAAACGAAGCAATCCTGACAAACGCATTTCTGCTGTAGTTTTTCTTTCTCCTTCTATTTGTCCAGCAATTTTATTGTATGGAATAATGGGACCGGCAATTAATTTTGGAAATAATAAAATATAAGTAAGGTAATTTCGAAAACTCTTTAATGATTTATAATCGCCACGATAAACATCAATCACATACGTCAGCGATTCAAACGTAAAAAAAGACAACCCAATTGGAAGTATCAGTTTATCCATACCTATTGGCGCCACACCTGTTACCGTTAGCACTGAATCAATATTACTCGTGAAGAAATACAGGTATTTGAATGTAAACAGTAATCCAAGGTTGACGAAAAGAGAGATGCATAAAAAAATCTTTTTTTGTTTTTTAGACGTGCTTTTCTCAATCTGCTTGACAAGAATAAAGTCTAAGGCTGTTGTTAAAAGAATTACAAAAATAAATATCGGTCCGCCCCAGGAGTAAAATACAATACTCGCTAAAAGTATAACGTAATTTTTAAACTTTGTCGGAGCTAAATAATAGAGAATTAAGAATGCAGGCAGAAAGTAAAATAAAAATAAAGTGCTGCTAAAAACCATTCTATTGTTTATTTACCTATTAAAAAACTGTCCGATTTTAGAGAGCGGTTTGCGAATAAATGTAAGCAAGCCTGGATGAAGTCCATTAAGCTCCCAAGCTTTTTTATCCTCTCTGTTTGCCTTTATGCGATTCATGATCGACACATTACTCTTGCCTCCAACTCTCATTTTAACTAACACTTGAGGAATGTATGTTACAGAGCAATTGTGTTTGTATAAAAATCGAAGCATCAATTCATAATCAGCTGCCGATTTTAATGTTGTATTAAACACTCCAAATTTGTCATAACACTCTTTCTTTGCAAAAAAAGAAGGATGTGGTGGCATCCATCCATTTAAAAAGTTGTCTTTCAGGTATTCTCCGGAGCTCCAATTTCGTTTTACAATATTTGTATTTACTCTATCAACATATTGTAAATCGCCATAGACAGCATCTACATTTTTTTGATTGAACTCATTTGCAATAGAAGAAATAACATTTTCATTAGTATAAAAATCATCCGCATGCAAAATTGCAATTATATCACCAGTCGCAAGTAGTATTCCTTTATTGATAGCATCATAAATGCCATCGTCTTTTTCGGAAATTATTTTTGTTATTTTATTTTTATAACGTTCAGTAATTTTCAAAGTATCATCTGTAGACAATCCATCTACAATTATGTATTCGATGTTGGAGTAATTTTGAGAAATAACCGACTGAATAGTACTTTCAATAGTTTCGGAATTATTGTAGCAAACAGTTATAATGGAGACTTTCATTCTTAAATTATCTTGAAACAATGTAATTTTCAATTACAAGCATATCCATTTTTGTTCTCAAGAAACAATCCAAAGCATTGGCTGGTGAATTTACAATTGGTTCATTTTCATTAAAAGAAGTATTCAACAAAATAGGAACTCCTGTTTTTTTATTGAATGCGGAAATCAAAGCATGGTATTTAGGTTCGTATTCTGAATTTACCGACTGCAATCGTCCCGTTCCATCAACATGTGTTACAGCGGGAATCTTGCTTCTCATTTCTTCTTTTATCAAATATACTTTTTCCATAAAAGGAACATCATCTGCATCAGCAAAATAATCGGGTACAAATTCTTTTAAGATGGATGGTGCAAAAGGACGAAAAGACTCACGTCTCTTAATTTTCAGGTTCAAAATTTCTTTTGCATCTGCTCTGCGGGGATCGGCAATAATAGAACGATGTCCCAATGCACGCGGACCGAATTCGGCTCTTCCCTGAAACCAACCAACTACTCCGGCATCAATAATACAATCAGTAACTTTATCATACAACTCTTCATCGCTGTATTTCGAAAATTTCACTTTTTGAGCTATTAAATATTCTTCGATCTCTTGATCTGTAAAATGACTTCCTAATGCTCCAGAATAAGTGGGCTCAACACGTTTTTGCTTTAGAATATGGTTATATAAAAATAAAGCCGAACCCATAGATGTACCTGCATCGTGACCAGCAGGTGGAATGTAAACATTCTTAAAGGGAGTATTTTTTAATACCTTACCGTTTGCTACCGAATTTTGTGCTACACCACCGGCAATGCATAAATTATCTGTACCACAGCGCTTGTGTAAATGTGTTAAGATGTGAAATATTAATTCTTCGCATATGCGTTGAACCGATGAAGCCAGATCTTTGTGGTATTGTGTAAGTTCATCTTCACGCTTTCTAGCCGGCCCGAACTTCTCTACCATGTATTCACTAAAAATACTTTCGATATCAGGCTCTCCTCCTTCCCAACTCATTTTCACTCCATCTTTGTGATGTTTGAAATATTTTAAGTTGAGCTTAAATAAACCATCAGAAGTAAATTCAATTACATCTTTTAATTTGTCAACGTAAAGTGGTTTTCCATACGGAGCCAATCCCATTACCTTGTATTCATCACCATACTTAGGGAAACCCAGATATTGCGTAAACGATGTATAAAAAATTCCTGCAGAATGCGGAAAATGAACTGCATCTAATATTTCTATTTGATTACCATTTCCTATAGCTGTCATTGTAGAAGTAAAATCTCCAAACCCATCAATGGAAAGCAAAGCTGATTTTTCAAAAGGAGAAGCAAAAAATGAACTTCCTAAATGTGAACGATGATGTTCCACATTATGGATCTCTGCTTTAATTTCTGCTTCAGCTATTCCAAACTCTTCCGCTAACATAGCTTTCACCGATTTTACTTTTTTAGAGTTCGTATAACGATCGAGAATTGTTGAAAAAGAAATCTTATTTTTAAGAGTATGCTTAATTTTTTTAATAACATTAGCTGAAGGGTCACGAGAAATTGTAATGTGATCAATATCTTTAATGGAAATACCGGCATCTTTTAAGCAATACTTTATTGCTTCAGTAGGAAATCCTGCCCAGTGTTTGATCCTTCTAATACGCTCTTCTTCCAAAGCCACAATAACTTTTCCATCTTTTAAAATGCAAGCAGATGAATCACCATGAAAAGCATTTAATCCTAGTATATACATATAAAAAATTATAAGTGATAAATGATGAGTGAAAGGTGGAAAGTGATCCAACATTTTAACTCATTCACAAAGTTAATGAAGATTGGGAAAGTAGCAAGAAGAAACGCTAGATGAAAAGAGAGCGATTTTCCTCTTTAATTTGGGGGGCATTCATGTATTGTTGAGCATGATCAAATGCTGCTTTCGACATGCTATTGTACTTGAATTGATCCATACTAGCAGTAAGATCAATTGTTTCCGAATACTTATCTAAATTATTTAAGGGGATTTCCCATCCTATATTTTTCTCTTGAAGTTGTTTCCATGGAGTTTGATCACTAATTATCACAGGACATCCAACCGATAATGATTGTAGAATAATATGTCCAAAATTCTCTCCTGTTGTGGGCATAAACATAAAATGATAGGAGTTTAGTACATCCGAAACTTTATTGCTTTCAACACTTCCTTTATACTGTGCTTTTACATTTTCCGGCAATTCATCAAGCACCAACTTGCACTCGTTCCAGTATTCCTGATTGTAAACAGGACCGTAAAAATCAAATATAACATCCGCTTTTATGTTTTTCAAGATCTTTAAAGCAACCAAAAGATTTTTTTCAGGAGCAATGCGGGCAATGTTAACTATGCGGACAAAAGCATTTCCTTTTTCTCTTTCACGCAAATTAATATTGTTGTTAACCTGAGGCAAATTAGCCGCAATTTTAATAAGTGTATTACTACCAAATACAGAAACAATTTCCGTTCTTTCTATTTCAGTAGTTGCATGAAAAATAACATTGTCAAACAATCGAAGTGTTTTTACTGCTCGAATAAAAAATTGTTTTTTTGTCTTTTTAACTCCCAACGAACCTTTTGACAGCATTCCTCGAGTGGCGATAACAACCTTAATGTTTTTCTTTCTGCGAAGCAATAACAAAGGAATCAATGTAAAATATAAAGAATACATTCCATTCAAATAAACCACATCAAATTCTGTTTTTCTGATCAATGAACGAATAGCAGAGCGGGTTAAATTATTCTTAGAAAAATAATATACTTTTGTTCCATCCGGTAAACTATTCCATTTATTGCTTATTACTGAAGAATAAGGCTGTTGTTCGCAATAATCAGTATCTCTGGTAATGATTGAAAACTCAAACTCCTCTTTAAAGTGCGCTACCAGGTTGGCAACAGACTGAATTGGGCCGCCTGCTTTATACCCGGGCAAATACCAATCAATAAAAATAAGAATTTTCTTTTTCAACATTAGTCTTCAATATTATTCTCCAGCAGCCAATTTTCCAACACAACCAAATACCAGATCCGTGACCAGGTTACTTTGGGATCATCCGACAAAAAATCTTTCCACAACTTCATTACCCCCTGCTCATTAAACAGTTTCCTTTTTGACAAGGAAATCATTTTTTGTTCGCAGAAATTTTTCAATTCATTTTTCATCCAATTTTTCCAGGGAAATGTGAATCCCATTTTTGGACGATTTACAATTTCGGGCGGCAAAAGATCACCAAGAGCATCAATCAATAATTTTTTAGGCGAACTTGTACTTTTATATTTATCAGGAAGTCCTAAAACGTATTCTACTAATGTATAATCAATAAAAGGAACACGAATTTCCAGAGCAAGTGCCATACTCATTTGATCCGCATCTCCAAGCAATACATTTTGCATGTATGTAGACATCTCAGCTATAGAAGTCTGTGAAATTTGAAATTTAGAATCTTCAATTATTGAATCCTTAATAATTACAGAAACACTATTTTCAGCCAACTCTTTTTTAGTTAGAATCGACACTATTTCTTTATCCATCAATACTTGTCGTGATAAAGGATAAAAGGTTTTAAAATTAACAGCATCTAGTTTTAATAATGCTGCAATTTTTTCAGACGCAATTCCCGGTTTTACCCTTGTTAAGATAGATCCAGCCACTCCACGCATAAACTTTGGAACTATATTTAACCAGGCTTTTTTATTAATTTCAAGTGAACGTTTAAAAACATCATAGCCGGCAAATAATTCATCACCACCCAAACCAGACAATGCCATTGTAATTCCGGCATTTTTGGTAGCTTTTGAAACAATATAAGTATTCGGTCCGTCACCACTTGGATGATCCATTGCTTTTAAAGCATTGGGTAACTCTTTTAAGAAGTCGGATGGTTTTAAAACTATCTCATGATGATCGGTATTGAATTTTTTTGCGATCAACTGTGCATATTTTGATTCGGAAAAATCACTTTCATCAAATGTTACTGAAAAGGTTTTTATTTTTTCGGAAGACACTTTACTCATTAAGCCTACAATTGCACTAGAGTCAATTCCACCGGAAAGAAATGCTCCGAAAGGAACATCTGCAACCAATCTTCTTTCAACTGCCTTCGTTAGTAAGTTATTTACATCTTTACAAACTTCTTCATAAGACTTACCCTTCGATGAAGTGTTGATGTTTTTTTTAAGATCCCAATAGTTATGAATGGTGATCTTAGTGTTGCTCGACTTTAAATAATGTCCCGGCATGAGCATTTTAACTCCTTTTAAAATAGTATTAGGAGCATGAACCGTTTGATACCGTAAATAATCTACCAAATTATTTTCATCTACTTTTTTAGGGATGAGATCACTTGCTAGGAGCGAACGCAGTTCTGATGAGAAAGCAAGAACATTGTTGGTGTACAAATAATAAAGCGGCTTGATACCCAGTCGATCCCGAGCAATGAACAATTCCTTTTTCTGTACATCCCAGATTGCGAAAGCATACATTCCATTAAAATGGTTCACGCACTCTTCCCCCCAACGGGCATACGCTGCAATAATAACTTCTGTATCGGTATCCGTTTGAAAAAAGTAAGCTTGGTCTTTTGAGCCCGAAACAACGCGCTTCAATTCAAATTTCAGTTCCTTATAATTGTATAATTCTCCATTGTAAACAATTTGAAATCTGCCATCATACGATTGCATGGGCTGATGTCCTGCTTGCGAAAGATCAATGATAGAAAGTCTCCTATGGCCTAAAACAATGTCCTCATCAACAAAAACTCCTTCATCATCGGGTCCACGGTGTTTCATTCTAAAATTCATCGCTTGCACTTTTTGCTTCGCGAGTATTTTATCTGTTATTCCTAGTATTCCATTAATTCCGCACATTTCTATTGGAATAAAATTCAATTATTTTCGAACAAATGTGATCTTGCTCCTGACTTTTTAAACCATAAAACAAAGGCAAACGAACCAAACATTCACTATATCGATCTGCATTACTTAAAACCCTACCATCATGTTTTAATTGATAGTAAGGGCTACAATGCAATGACTGATAATGAAACACGGCCTGAATATTAGTTGACTTTAAAAAACCGATCAAACTATTTCTTTCATCGGAAGAAGCACACACAAAATAGAACATGTGTGCATTATTAGAAGCATAATCAGGAATTACCGGTAATTGAATTTGTTTTGTTTTCTGAAGTCCTTTTAATTTTTTGAAATAGTTCTTCCATAGTTTCACTCTTTTTTTCTGAACCAGATCTATTTTTTCTAATTGAGAAAAAAGAAAAGCTGCAGAAATACCACTGGGCATTGAAGAGTATCCCAAATCTGTCCATTCATACTTCGTAACTTCTCCCTTGGTAAAAGCAGTTCTATTCGTTCCTTTGTTGCGGACAACTTCTGCTTTGTTTAACAAACTCATATTATTAATGGCAATAAATCCGCCTTCACCACAATGAATGTTTTTAGTTTCATGAAAAGAAAAACAAGCAATATCTCCAATTGTTCCAAGCGGGATATTATTATAATAAGAGTCAATACATTGTGCTGCATCTTCAATGATCAACAAATCATATTTTTTTGCAAGTGCTTGAATAATTGTAAAATCATTAGAAACACCTGCATAATGAACAACAACAATTGCTTTAGTATTATCAGTAATTAGGCTTTCAATCTGATTTTCATCCATATTCGGATGTTCTTTCTTGCTATCAATGAAAACCAATTTAGCTCCACGCAACGCAAAAGCATTCGCAGTTGAAACATAAGTATAGGAAGGCATAATGATTTCGTCACCCGGTTGAATGCCAACAATTAAAGCCGACATCTCCAATGCCATCGTACAAGAATTGGTGAGAAATACTTTTGGGAACTTATATTTTTGTTCTAAAAAAGATTCACAATTTCTAAGCATTTCAATATCCCCGGTAAGAATTTTTGTTTCCATTGCTTTCGCGATGAAATTTTTTTCTTTTCCTGAATAGTATGGCTTATTAAATGGTATCATTATAGTCCTATGGATGAAAGGAAATATTTTGAAGCTATCATCTTTCTTAATCCTTCTTCTAAGGTTATTAATGGACGATCTAAAACTATTTTCATGTTTGAATTATCGGGTTGCCTTCTTGTCATATCACCATCTTTTAAAGGCGGAAGATGAATAATTTTTGAATTTGAATTAGTTATATTAATAATAAGTTTAGCCAGATCCAATATAGTATAGAGCTGATCGCTACCTATATTTATTACATCGTTTACGTACTGATCAGTATATAAACAAGCCAAACATGCATCTATTGTATCGTCTACATAAGTAAAAGTTCTGGTTTGAGAACCATCACCATAAATGGTAATATCCTGATTTTTCAATGC
>CAYWAV010000025.1:0-41000 GCA_964456225.1 uncultured Chitinophaga sp.
ATATCATCGTTATCACTAACTAATTTAAAACGTTGCCCTGGGGTTAGGGGTCTAAATTTCTTTAAAGCCATCTCAGTTTTTTTTATTATCACTCCGACTGCTCGGAGTATAGTTACTTAAAAATTTTCGTTCCGAATAATCGGATATTAAATGCTTGCGTAAAAGTCAATTGATTCGCCTGATTTAAGCGTCACAACTGCTTTTTTATGTTGGTTGACTCTACCAATAGCAATACCTTTTGTAGTGTTACGGGTTTTTACTTTTCCAACATAATTTTGAGTGTTTACTGACTCAACAGTTACACCATATAGTTTTTCAACAGCTGATTTAATCTCTACTTTGTTTGCAGTTTTAGCTACAACAAAACCATAGCGATTAAACTTTTCGCCTTGAGCTGTCATTTTTTCGGTTATAACCGGTTTTACTATCACGTTCATTTTACTAATAATTACGAATTTTAACTTAATAAATTCTCAATTTCCTTCACCGAGCTCTCTACTAACAACAAATTACTTGCGTTCAAAATATCGTAAGTGTTTAAATCTGAAGCAGTTACAACTTTTGCATTGGTCAAATTTCGGGAGGACAAATATATGTTTTTATTTGATTCGCCCAACACCAATAGTGTTTTTTTGTCGGAAAGCTTCAAATTATTAATTAAATCAGCATATTTCTGAGTTTTAGGAGAATCGAAAATGAAATCTTCTAAAATAGTAATACTGCTACCTTGAGCTTTATACGTCAATGCTGACATACGAGCTAAGCGCTTTAATTTTTTATTCAATTTGAAAGAATAATCTTTCGGGCGAGGACCGAATGCTCTACCACCACCAACACGGGTTGGAGATTTATCATTACCTGCACGAGCTCCACCTGTTCCTTTTTGGTTTTTCAATTTCTTGCTAGAACCACGAACTTCTGCTCTTTCTTTTGATTTGTGTGTACCTTGACGTTTATTTGCTAAATGTTGTTTAACATCTAAATAAATAGCATGGTCATTCGGCTCGATGCCAAAGATTGCATCGTTTAAGCTCAACTTCTTAGAAGTAGCTTTACCGCTTATATTTAAAATTGATACTTCCATTTTATTTCTCGATTGTAACGTATGAACCTTTTGCGCCTGCAATAGAACCTTTTACAATTAAAAGATTTTTATCCGCAATTACTTTTACTACTTCTAAGTTTTGAATTTTAACACGATCTCCACCTGTTCTTCCAGCCATTCTCATTCCTTTGAATACGCGTGAAGGCCAAGAAGATGCTCCTAATGAACCTGGAGCACGCAAACGATCATGTTGACCGTGAGTTGTTCCACCTACACCAGCAAAACCGTGACGTTTTACAACACCTTGAAAACCTTTTCCTTTTGAAGTTCCGGCTACATCGATGAAGTCACCTTCAACAAATAGATCAACAGTAACAACTTCTCCAAGATTTTTCTCAGTTTCGAAGTATTTAAATTCAACCAATTTACGTTTAGGAGTGGTAGCGGCTTTAGCAAAGTGACCTTTCATTGCAGAAGAAGTATGTTTCTCTTTCTTCTCATCAAATGCCAATTGTACTGAAGCGTATCCGTCTTTCTCCAAGGTTTTTACTTGCGTAACCACGCAAGGACCAGCTTCGATAACTGTGCATGGTATATATTTACCATTGGCACTGAAGATACTGGTCATTCCAATTTTTTTACCTATTATTCCAGACATTGTTTATTTATTTATTGATTTGTTTTTCTTATTGAGATTTGTTTGCCTTCCCATTCACCCCTCGACTCCGCTCGGGATGACCTCCCGTTGGTCGCACTCAGGGTGACGGCTTAAAATCCTTTATTACGATGCTTTGATTTCTACTTCCACTCCGCTAGGCAATTCTAGTTTCATTAGTGCATCAACTGTTTTAGAAGTTGAGTTGTAGATGTCTAACAATCTTTTGTATGAGCACAATTGAAATTGTTCACGCGCTTTTTTGTTAACGTGCGGTGAACGTAAAACAGTGTAGATTTTTTTCTGAGTAGGCAATGGAATTGGTCCGCTTACTACTGCTCCTGTCATTTTCACAGTTTTAACAATTTTCTCTGCTGACTTGTCAACTAAGTTGAAGTCGTAAGATTTTAATTTGATTCTGATTTTTTGGCTCATAGTTGTTTTTAATAAAGAACGATGTTTATTTATTATACTTTTTCTGCTTTTCCTTTTGCTTTAGCAATTACCTCGTCAGAAGTGCTACGTGGAGCTTCCGCATAATGAGAGAATTCCATTGTTGAAGTTGCACGACCAGATGTGATAGTACGTAAAGTTGTAACATATCCAAACATTTCAGACAATGGAACTTTCGCTTTGATAACTTGAGAACCTGCTCTTGTATCCATCCCTTCAATCATACCTCTACGTTTGTTCAAATCACCTACAACATCACCCATGTTTTGTTCTGGAGTTAAAACTTCCACTTTCATGATAGGCTCCAATAAAACGGGTTTTGCTTTTGGCATTGCTTCACGGAATGCTGAACGAGCACAAATCTCAAAAGATAAAGCATCTGAATCGACATTGTGATATGAACCATCCAACAATCTCACTTTTAATGTATCTACAGGATAACCTGCTAATACACCATTAGCCATTGCTGATTTGAATCCTTTTTCAACAGCTGGAATAAATTCACGAGGAATATTACCACCAGAAATTTCGTTGATAAATTGTAATCCACCTGCTTTTTTAGTTGTTGTATCAAAATCTGCATCAACTGGAGAAATAACAATTTGTATATCCGCAAATTTACCACGACCACCAGATTGTTTTTTGTAAACTTCGCGGTGTGATACTTCTGCATTGATTGTTTCTTTGTAAGATACTTGAGGAGGACCTTGGTTACACTCAACCTTAAACTCACGTTTCAAACGATCCATGATAATTTCTAAGTGAAGCTCACCCATTCCGCTGATGATTGTTTGACCGCTATCTTCATCCGTCTTAACACGGAAAGTAGGATCTTCTTCAGCTAATTTGTTTAATGAAACACCTAATTTATCTAAATCTGCTTGAGTTTTAGGCTCAATTGCAACACCGATAACAGGCTCAGGGAAATTCATTGATTCAAGAACGATAGGATGTTTCTCATCACAAAGTGTATCACCTGTTTTGATATCTTTAAATCCTACTGCTGCACCAATATCACCTGCTTCAATAAATTCGATTGCATTTTGTTTGTTTGCATGCATTTGGAAAATACGTGAAATACGCTCTTTGTTTCCACTGCGTGTATTCAATACGTAAGAACCTGCATCTAAACGACCGGCATAAACACGGAAGAAACATAAACGACCAACAAAAGGATCGGTTGCAATTTTAAATGCTAAAGCTGTAAATGGTTCTTTCACATCTGGCTTACGAGAAATTTCTTCTCCTGTATCAGGGTGAGTTCCTTTTGTTTCTTCTTTATCCATTGGTGATGGCATTAATTCCATAACCAAATCCAACATTGTTTGAACACCTTTATTTTTAAATGCCGATCCGCAAACCATTGGCACCACTTTGTTAGCGATACAAGCTTGACGAAGTGCATCAAGAATTTCGCGCTCAGTAAGAGACTCTGGATCTACGAAAAACTTCTCCATCAATCTGTCATCAAATTCAGCGATTGCTTCCAATAATTTCCCTCTCCACTCTTTCGCTTCATCCATCATTTCTGCAGGAATAGGAACTTCTTTAAAAGTCATTCCCTGATCTTCCTCATTCCAGATGATTCCGCGGAAGTTAATCAAATCAACTACCCCCATGAATGTTTCTTCAGCACCAATAGGCAATTGCAATGGTAAAGGGTTTCCACCCAATACTTCTTTTACTTGTCCAACAACCTTTAAGAAGTCAGCACCTGAACGGTCCATTTTATTTACGAAACCAATACGGGTTACGTTATAGTTATTTGCTAAACGCCAGTTTGTTTCTGATTGTGGCTCAACACCATCAACTGCAGAAAACAAAAACACTAACCCATCAAGGATACGCAATGAACGATTCACCTCAACTGTAAAGTCAACGTGACCGGGAGTATCAATAATGTTTACTTTATATTGTTGATCTCTGTATTTCCAGAAACAAGTAGTTGCAGCAGAAGTGATTGTTATACCACGTTCTTGCTCTTGAACCATCCAATCCATTGTTGCAGCACCATCATGTACTTCACCAATTTTGTGATTCACTCCTGTATAATATAGAATACGCTCGGTACAGGTTGTTTTACCTGCATCGATGTGAGCTGCAATCCCAATGTTTCTTGTAAATCTTAAATCTGCCATTTTATCCTATCCTAAATCCTTTCCAAAGGATAAGGACTTTTTGTTTTTAGTTAAATTATATTTTTTACTATTCTATTTGTTTTTTGCTCCCTTCCCTTTGGGAAGGGCTGGGGATGGGCTATTAAAATCTAAAATGAGAGAATGCTTTATTAGCTTCTGCCATTTTATGAACATCTTCTTTCTTTTTGTAAGCTGCACCTTCTTCTTTTGCTGCTGCAACAATTTCTCCGGCCAATTTCTGAGCCATTGATTTTTCGTTACGTTTACGAGCATAAAGAATCATCCACTTAATTCCCATTGACAATTTTCTTTCTGGACGAATCTCAGAAGGAATTTGGAAAGTAGCTCCACCAACTCTACGACTACGAACTTCAACAGCAGGAGTGATGTTGCTCAATGCTTTTTTGAATGTTTCTAATCCATCAACATCCGGAGTTCTTTTCTGAACGATTTCGATTGCATCATAAAATACATCATAAGATGTACTTTTCTTACCATCATACATTAAATTGTTAACGAAACGTGTTACCAAAATATCATTGAATTTTGGATCAGGTAAAAGAATTCTCTTTTTTGCTTTGGTCTTTCTCATTTTTGTTTTTTTAGAGCTTGTAGTTGTTGCTTCAGGTTTCCCTTACTCAACTCCTCACTCGGTTCTCAATTATTTTTTAGCAGCTGGTTTTGCACCTGCTTTTGGTTTTTTAGTTCCGTATTTTGAACGTCTTTGGTTACGACCATCAACTCCAGAAGTATCTAAAGCACCACGAACGATGTGGTAACGAACTCCGGGTAAATCTTTAACTCTACCACCACGAATCAATACAATCGAGTGTTCTTGAAGGTTATGACCTTCTCCCGGGATGTAAGCATTCACCTCTTTTTTGTTGGTTAAACGCACACGAGCTACTTTTCTCATAGCCGAATTCGGTTTCTTAGGAGTTGTCGTATAAACACGAGTACAAACTCCACGTTTTTGAGGACAAGAATCAAGAGCTGCAGACTTACTTTTGTTAACTGCTTTTAATCTCCCTTTACGCACTAATTGTGATATTGTAGGCATTTTTCTGTTGTTAAATTTTTATCGTTTTTCAGTGTAAATTAAATACACCCCCGCTTTTTTGGGGAGGGCAAAGGTAATAAATATTTATTATAAACAATAGTCAGTTCAAAAAAAAACGTGATTTATACGAAAGATTTAATGTTTCAGGCATAAAAAAGTCGGAATCTCTTAATAGTTAAGGAATTCCGACTCTGAAAAATTATTAACACTATTCACCTCATCCGTCTCATTAAGAGCGAGACACCTTCTCCAAAGGGAGAAGGAAAAAGATCTTTATTTTACCAGCGTAACCGTACCCATATAATCGTGTGTTTTTTCAAAAACATCGGTCAATTTTACTTTCCAAACATACACATCTTGCTGTGCGATTTCCGACCCATTTTTTGCTCTTCCATCCCAATGATTATTTAAATCTTCGGTATGAAAAATCATATTCCCCCAGCGGTCGTATATCCATAAATCGTAGACAGAGATACCCACTCCAGCACCGTTAAAAAAGTCATTGCTTCCATCATCATTAGGTGTAAATGCATTCGGAATGAAAAAAGCAAATTCAGATGTTATTCTAATATCATGCGAAACGGTATCGTAGCAACCATTTACATTCTGCACAATTAAAGTTGTAGTATAAACGCCTGGTTGTTCGCTAGGGTAATTATGCACCGGACTTGAGGTTGAAGGCGACAAGGTATTCCCATCACCAAAATCCCAAAACCAATAATTTACATCTGGAGATGATTGATTGTTAAATGTAATACTTGCATCCAGTGTTGTAGCAGGATTTGGATTTGTGGTAAACTCAGCTACAGGATTGGAAAAAACAGTAATCATATTGTTATTTGTAAACGAAGCTGAACAACCATTGGATGAAACAACTGTTAAACTAATCGAATATATTCCAGGAGTTTGAAAACAATGTTTAGGGTCTTGAATTGTGGCACCGCCATTGTTGAAATTCCAATCCCAGGATACAATTGAACCACTAGAAACGGTTGATGCGTCTTCAAAATTTACACACAAAGGAGCACATCCTGAAATTAAATCTGAACTAAAATTAACAACTGGACTCGGCAAAATGCTTACTGTTGCAGTTGCAGAGGAGCTACATCCTACACTCGAAGTTCCTGTTACCGAATAAGTAGTTGTAACAATCGGATTTACAGATATAGAACTTGTAATAGCACCGGTTGACCAAACATAGCCTGCAGCACCTATGGCTGTTAAACTTGTAGTAATTCCATTACATATACTTGGGGAATTAACAACAATTATTGGTAAGGGATTTATGGTAACAGTGGCTACTGCTGTTCCAGTACAACCTGCTGTAGTTCCGCTAACCGTATAGGATGTAGAAGTACTTGGTGAAACATCAGCCGTATTTACACCTGTTGGATTTGTTCCTGCACTCCAACTATAGCTTGTAGCACCAGAAGCTGTTAAATTTGCTGTTTGTCCGGCACAAATTGTTGGTGAATTAACTGTAATTACAGCCCCTGCAGACGTTGTAATTGTACTTACCACTGTTGTAGTTAAGCAACCTGTTGCATCTGTAACTGTTGCAGTATACGTTCCCGCACATAAACCGATTGCTGTTGCTGTAGTTTGAACAGGTGTTGTATTCCATGAATAAGAATAAGGCAATGCTCCTCCAACTGGAGTAACTGTTGCTGTTCCATTACAAGAAGAACAAGTTGCAGGAGTTTCAGTTGCTGTAGCCGATAGTGTGCTTGAGGAACAAGAACCACAAGAAGTTGTTTGAAAATACAAACCAGCCACTGTAAACGAATAACATTCTCCAACCGATTGGCTGAATGCATAAGCAGCAGAGCTTTGACCTGTTGTTACATTGGTATTCATTTCTGCAAAATTGTAAAAACTTCTGGGGTAAATTGCACTGTCGCCATTCATGTGTGCGGTAAAAACAGTACCAATGTTATTCTGAAGATCCGAACAAACCAAAAATGCTTTAGCCGCAGAGCCTGCACCACAAGCACTGAACCCTGTCATGGTATGACCAAAATTGCTAGTCATTGCATTTTGAGTTGTAATTCCATCATCCAAAATCAAACTTCCTTTCCATGATGCAGAAGTATTTCTATATATTATTATTAATGTAGCACCATCTACTTCCCATGCTGGATTTCCAGCAATACTGTTTATAGTATAAGTTCCATTACCTGCGACTGCAGCAGTCACATTTGCTCTAAAACCACGTGAACCAAGCTCCGACCAGCATTTCGAAACATCTTGTCCTGTCATTACAGCTGGATAACTATTTGTTACTCCCAACGGATTGGTTAGACTCGCACTGGGAGTTGTGGAAGATCCAGCATTATAACTAACCGTCCAATATAAAAATGCGGTATCAACTACATAGCATGATGGGATTCCTGTAATTGGCAATGGGCAAGGGAAGCCCGTTCCTGGGCTTGGTGTGTAACGTTGCGTAATCATTTTTGTAGATTGCGCATAATTTAAGCCGCACAATGTTTTATTATAGGTTTGTCCCAAAGAACCGCTACCATTTCGGAGCACAGGTTCTGTTGCTTCAACAGTATTTGTATTTAAACCATTCACTTGGAATGGATCCTGCGCCAGTGTTTCTGACAAAAACACGAGACATGCAATACAAAGAGAGAGAATCGTTTTCATTGATTTGTTTTTAAAATGCAAATGCAGAAAGAAAGAAAATCACAATCATAATTAAGAAGGTGAATTTAGAAAAGACAGAAATAGCCACTTCTTCTTCCTTTGTAGCAATAGCATAAACTGTTTTGCTTCTTTGTAATGAGTCGAAATCACCACTTATTGCTGAAAATTTTTGGTATGTTTTCATATTGGAACGTTTTAAAGTTGTTTTATTGAATCAAACTTATGGCGATAATCCTCAAAGGGCAAACTTATATTCCAACATTATTAAAGTTCCAGATACTATTTTTTGTATATTTATTTAATATTTATAGATATTACAGTATTTTATTATTAAAATTCCATGATAGCTTCCGAGCAGTTATTTAAGTTGATAAAATCCTTAAACAAGCAAGAAAAGAGATATTTTCAGCTTTTTTCAGCCACACATCGCGAAGAAAGCACCCACACTTTACTTTTTGAGGCAATTAACAAACAGGCTACTTACGATGAAACCGCAATAAAAAAGCGCTTTCGCTTTGAAAAATTTATTGAACAATTGCCCGTTGCGAAACACAATCTTTACAAAGCCATATTAAAAAGCATGAATCAATACCATGCAGAACATTCGGTTGAAATTCGGCTAAAGGAACTGTTGTTCGCTGTTGAATTTCAATTTGAAAAAACATTGTATGAAGGAGCTAATAAATCTCTTGGCAAAGCAAAAGAATTGGCAACAATTTATGAGAAGTACGAATTGCTCTTGCGGATCTTAAAATGGGAAAAAAAATTAATGAATGTAAGCAATAGTAAAAAGAATAATTTTCAAGAAGCAAAAAAAATATTTGAACAGGAGCAACACACAATTAATAAATTAAACAATGCTTCTCAATACGCATTGCTTCACAAGGAAATCGCATTAATTGTATCGTCACAAGCTCATTTGAGAACAGAAAAACAAAAAAGCGAAGTACAAAAATTACTTCTACATCCATTATTAAAAAACATAAATCAAGCTATAACATTCGATTCTAAAACATTTTTCTATCAAATTCAATCCTACTATTACCGATTGATGGAAGACAATGAAAAGAGTAATACTTACAGAGAAACACTTTTAAAATTATGGGAAGATTATCCGCATTTCATAAAAGAAAACCCTGGAGTTTATATTCCAATTGTACAGAACTTAATGAACGTACAATTGGATAAAAGAATGTATGATGCATTTAACATTACAAGTGATAAATTAAAAAACTTACAACCTACATCCGAAGCCGATAAACTATTACTTTTTTTAGCATATTATCCAGGGAAACTTACCTACTACGTAAACACACCTAGACCGAAAGATACTTATATCATTAAGGAAGCCGAAGATGCATTTCAGCAGTTTGAAAATAAATTAAGGGCTGATTATGTCATTTTGTTCTATTACTTATTTTCTCTTTCTCATTTCATGACAAGCAATTTCAAGTCATCATTGAAATGGATCAACACCATTTTAAACAGTAAGAAACTGGAAGCGCGGCCGGATATTGGTTCTGTTGTTTTACTAATGAATTTGATTGTTCATTTTGAACTAAAAAATCTTGACCACATGGATTACATTGTTAAATCAACTTATCGCGCCTTATTAAAAATGAAACGTTTGTATGAATTCGAAAAAACAATTTTACTTTTTTTACGTGAATTACCAATAAATAATTCTCCCAAAGAAGTATTGGCCTCTTTTGAAAAACTAAGAAAACAATTGCTAGTGCTAGAAAACAATCCATATGAGAACAAAGTGTTTAAATATTTTGATTTTATTTCCTGGCTAGAAAGTAAAATTGAAAATGTTTCGTTTGCGAGTGTAGTACTGAAAAAAGCGAAATAAAAAAGGAGTCCTGTAGAACAGAACTCCTTTTTTATTTTTCATTTTTTATATTCTTATCGCGATAGCATAAAATATCCTTTTTCGAAATACTCTTTCCCGTCAAAACCTTTTGCTTTTATGATGAAATAGTAAGTTCCATCAGGAGCAGAAACACCGCTAGCGGTACGTCCATCCCAACCACCGTTTGTTGTATGCCACTCGTATTCTTTTTGTCCCCAACGGTTAAAAATTTCCGCATCCATCGTTTCTAGCCCAATTGCTTGAACGGTAAATACATCGTTGCTGTTATCATCATTCGGAGTAAAAATATTGGGAATTAAAAAAACCGAATTAATAAACACATCAATTGTTGTACACGCAGTATCCGAACAACCAGTAGCAGTTGTCGCAATCAAACAAGCAGAGAACTGTCCGAGAGGCGTATAAATATAGTTAGGACTAAACACAGTGGAAGTATCCCCTGTTCCAAAATTCCAAAGGTAAGTTACAGCACCAACACTTGTATTTGTAAACGCAACGTTTAAAGGAGTTTCTCCCGTTATTGGAGTGGCTGTAAACGATGCGGTAACACCAACTGTTGACAATATGTTGAAAGGACCAACAACAACAACACATCCATTCGAATCTGTTACCGTTAATGAATATGCACCTGGACCAACATTCGACAAATTAATACTGCCGTTTCCAACATTACTACCACTGCCATCTTGCCATTGATAAGTATAAGGAGCAGAGCCAGAAGTAATAACGATCCCGCTAACCGAACCTGTTGTATCACCACAATTTGCTGGTACAATAGCCACTATAACCGTATCGATTAAAGGAAGAGGATTAATAGTAATTGTCACTTGTGTCGCAGTACCTTGGCATAAGCCGTAGCTTTCGGTTACCCAATAAGAAACTGTAGATGTTGGAGAGCCTGGGTTCAATGGATTAGCACCAACAACAGTTGTTAATGTTACATCAGAGAACCAAACAATTCCTCCTCCTGTGCTTGAAGCAGTAATTGGTCCTACAAGAGTTCCAGAACAAGAAGTGATTGATGTGCTTGCAACTGCCGGAGCTCCCGGAGTAGGATTAATAGTTAATATTAAACTATCTACTACTGAACCACACACACCTGACGGATTATCTGTAGTTAAGTATAATGTTACAACACCTGCAGTTGTATCAGCAGCAGAAGGAGTGTAAGTTGCACCTAACAAAGCAGTGTTATCAAAAGCACCCGTTCCACTGGTTGTCCATGTTAGGTTACTTGCACTACCTCCAATAGATGCGCCAATAATAGTATAAGTTGAACCTGCACAAATTACTGTATCATTTCCAGCATTTGCTGAAGCTGGCAATTCTACGGTTATTGTCATAGAATCAACAGAAGATACACATCCACCAGCCGCTACAATTGTGTTGGTAAGTGTATAAGCTCCTGGAGTTGATGCACTCAAATCAATTTCACCTGTAGCGGGATTAATGAATGTTAACCCTGCTGGGCTAGCAGTAAAAACACCAGCACTTGCACCAAGAGGGAACACTGGAGTTGGATCAGAATCTGTTTGACAGAATGCTATTGCACCAGCTGTAAAACTAAATGTTGATGACGGAGCGGTTGTGATTGTAAGTAAAACAGTATCTGAACTAGGACAAACGCCATTAGTGGTATAGATAATATTATACGTTCCTAAAACACTTGCACTCAAGTCGATTTCACCGGTTAATGTACTGATAAAAACAACTCCAGCAGGAATTGCACTAAATGTACCACCTGGAATTCCTGTTACTGTAGCAACTGGATCCGTTCCAGATTGACAGAAAGTTGAACCAGAATAACTGAAAGTTGCATTATCCAATGGAGTTATAGTTAACACCATAAAATCATTTACTGAAGGACATGCCCCAGCTGGATCATTTGTAATAATATTAATTACTACGGAACCTAAAGAGATATCTGCAGCAGAAGGTGTATATGTTGATGTTACACTTGTTGTATCACTAAACACTCCCGTACTTGAAGTAGACCAAACAATTGAAGAGGCACTTCCTCCCATTGTACCACCTAATGTAAATACATTTCCTTCACAAACACTAGCTGCTAAACCTGCATCAACTAATGCAGCAGGACTAATTGTAATAGTAGAAGAAGCATTTGTAGCTGCACATCCACCTGCCGCTACAATTGTGTTTGTAACAGTATAAGTTCCTGGTGTTGAAAGTGCTAAATCAACTTCACCTGTATTAATATTTACTACAAGACCCGCGGTAGATGTAAACTGTCCAGCACTTGCACCCGACCCAAAAATTGGTAATGGGTTAGAATCTGATGAACATACAGGAGTTGTATAAGAAAACACTGAGCTGGGTGCATTTGTAACAGTAATGTTAATAGAAGAGTTGTTAGGACAAGGACCATTTGTTAGATAAGTAATGGTATAAGTTCCAAGTGTACTTGCACTCAAATCTATTAAACCAGTATTTATATTAAGGAACACCAAACCTGCAGGTGTTGCTGTAAATGTACCGCCAGCCATACCAGTAATACTTGCAGAAGGATCTGTTCCGGTCTGACAATAAGTTGAAGATGTATAAGTAAACGCTGGATTGTCAATTGGGTTTACGTTAATTGTTACAGTAATTGGTGTTCCAGAACATCCATTTTCAGTCGGTGTGATCGTGTAAACTACTGTTCCAGCAACTGTTCCCGTTAAATTCAACAATTGAGAAATCGAAGATCCACTACCTGCTACTCCACCTGTAACATTGGTTTGAACTACAGTCCACGAAAAAGTTGTTGCACCTAAATTACTTGTTAGATTTATTGAAGTTGCACTACCTGTACATAACGTTTGAGTAGTAGGTGTTGCCGTTGCAACTGGTAATGGATTTACTGTAATAACAACAGTAACTGGACTAGATGTTGCACATCCACTTGCGGATGAAGAAATAGTATAAGTTGCTGTTCCAGGAGTAATACCTGTTGCAGTAAGTGTTTGAGTAATTGTTGAACCACTACCTGCACTAGCTCCTGTTACTCCTGACTGAACAACGGTCCAAGAGAATGTTGTACCAGCAACGTTACTTGTCAATGGAATTGAAGTAGCTGTTCCAGAACAAATTATTGTTGTAACTGGTGTTGCTATTACGTTAGGAATCGGATTAACTGTAATTGTGAATGCAGGAATAGTTGAAGTACATCCTGCTGCTGTAGTTACTGTTACGTTATAAGTAACCGTCCCTGGAACGGTACCTGTTGTTGTTAATGTTTGAGAAATGTTAGTTCCAGATCCACCACTTCCTCCAGATACTCCTGAGGAAACGGCTGTCCAGCTAAAAGTACTACCCGCTACGTTACTAGTAAGTGGAATAGATGTAGTAGATCCTGAACAGATTGTTGACAATGCAGGAGTTGCAGTACCAAGAGGGTTTGGATTAACTGTAATGGTTATTGAAATTGGAGTTCCAGAACAACCATTCGCTAGTGGTGTAACAGTATAAACCATTGTACCGGCAGTAACACCTGTTGCTGTTAATGTTTGAGCTATGCTAGTTCCACTTCCTGCACTTCCACCTGCAGCACCCGTTGCAACTGGGGCAGCCCAACTGAATGTTGTACCTGCTACAGCGCCAGATATTGTAATTCCAGTAGTTGAACCTGAACAAATACTTTGTGAAGCAGGAGTTGCAATAGCAGTTGGAACAGGATTAACGTTTACTATCACAGTAAATGTTGTTCCTAAACATCCTGCAGCAGAAGGTGTAACTGTATAAGTAGCAGTACTAACTACCGTTCCAGAGTTTGTAAGTGTTTGTGAGATAGGTGTTCCAGAACCTGCTGATGCACCTGCTATACCAGGTCCATTACTAGCTGTCCAAGTATAAGTAGTTCCAGCAGTAAAACTAGAAAGCGCGATTGATGTGGTAGCACCCGAACAAATAGTAGATGGGCTAGGCGTTGCTGAAGCAAATGGTACAGGGTTAATAGTAATCGTAATTACAACTGGAGTACCAGCACAACCATTTGCAGTTGGTGTGATTGTATAAGTAACAGTTCCAGAAGTAACGCCAGTAGCGTTCAACACTTGACTGATACTAGAACCTGAACCTGCCGAACCTCCTGAAGCACCAGTTTGTGAAACAGTCCAAGCGAAAGTTGTTCCTGAAACGCCACTTGTAAGAGCAATTGACGTTGAAGTTCCAGAGCAAATTGTAGTTGCAATTGGTGTTGCCACAACGTTAGGAACAGGATTAACAGTGATTGGAATAATCAATGTATTTCCGGCACATGCACCAGAAATTGAAGTTACAGTGTAAGTAGCTGTTCCTGAAACGCTACCTGTTGTTGTTAATGTTTGTGCAATTGTTCCGCCTGAAGCAGCTGTAGCGCCTGTTACTCCTGTTTGAGTAACTGTCCAACTATAAGTTGTTGCACCCATTGAACTACTTAATGCAATTGAAGTAGTAACTCCAGAACAAATTGTTTGAGATGTTGGTGTTGCAGAAATAGATGGAGCACCATTGATAGTAACAGAAAAAGTAGCCGTTGCTGCAGCACAACCTCCGCTGGCAACAATCGTATTTGTTATAGTATATGTCCCTGGGGTACTAGTAGCTAAATTAATTTGTCCTGTATTCACATTCACAAAATTCAAAACACCAGGACCTCCCGTTGCAGAGAATGTTCCAGCACTAGCGCCCGGACCAAAAATTGGGGATGGGTTAGCAGCATTTTGACAAAATGGTGAACCTGCATAAGTAAAATTAGCAGAAGGCGCACTAGAAATAGTGATGTTAACTGAACTTGTATTAGG
Organism: uncultured Chitinophaga sp.; assembly: GCA_964456225.1. Taxonomy (GTDB): domain Bacteria; phylum Bacteroidota; class Bacteroidia; order 2-12-FULL-35-15; family 2-12-FULL-35-15; genus 2-12-FULL-35-15. The sequence continues at coordinate 14,661 of CAYWAV010000025.1, forward strand.
ACAAGGTCCTGTAGTAGTATAAGTAACACTGTATGTTCCAAGTGTACTTGCACTTAAATCTATCAATCCAGTTCCTGTATTTAAAAACACAAGACCAGCTGTTGACGAAAAAGTACCTCCAGGTAAACCTGTAATTGTAGCTGTTGGGTCAATACCAGTTTGACAATAGGTTGATGAACCGTATGTAAATGCTGCATTATCCATTGGATTAACAGTTACGTTAACCGTTTGAGGAGCACCTACGCAGCCACCAGTTGTAGCTGTTGGTGTTACAGTATAACTTACTATTTGTACTGCACCCGAAATATTTGTAATTGTATTAACTATACTTGAAGTAGACTGAAGAGTAAAACTTTCTCCTGTTGTATTAGGGTTATTTGCAGCTATCCATGTATAAGTTGCACCAGATGAACTTGTGAGAGGGATATTTACCGTTCCACCACTACAAATAGTTGCTGTAGTAGCACTTGTCATTGCTGGAACAGGATTCACTGTAACAGTTACTATTTGAGTAGGTCCAGCACAACCTCCACTAGTAGCTGTGGGAGTTACAGTATACGTAACGATTTGCACAGCCCCTGTTGTATTGGTAATTGTATTATTGATTGTGTTTGTTCCTTGTAAAGTTGTGCTTTCGCCTGTTGTATTTGGATTATTGGTTGCAATCCAAGTATAGGTTGATGCAGCAGAACTTGTAAGCGGAATATTAACAGTTCCACCACTACAAATTGTAGCGGTATTCGCGTTTGTCATTGAAGGAACTGGATTCACGGTAACCGTTATGGTTTGAGGTGAACCAACACAACCTCCAACAGTGGATGTAGGTGTAACAGTGTAAGTAACTGTTTGTGTTGAACCTGTTAAATTCGTTATCGTATTAGAAATTGTTCCCGTACTTTGTAAAGTTGTGCTTTCGCCTGATGTATTTGCGTTATCTGTTGCTATCCAAGTATAAGTAGCCGTAGCCGAACTCGTTAATGGAATACTAACTGTACCACCACTACAAATTGTGGCTGAAGTCGCACTTGTCATTGCCGGAACAGGATTCACTGTAACTGTAACTGTTTGGGTAGCTCCAGAACAACCACCCGTTGTTGCTGTTGGGGTAACCGTATATGTTACTGTTTGAGCAACACCCGTTGAATTTGTAATTGTGTTAATAATGGAAGAAGTACTTTGAAGGGTAGTACTTTCACCTGCTGTATTCGGATTATCGGATGCAATCCAAGTATAGGTTGATGTTGCTGAACTTGTTAAAGGAATATTTACAGTTCCCCCACTGCATATCGTGGCAGTTGTTGCACTCGTCATTGCAGGAACAGGATTTACTGTTACAGAAACAGCTTGCGAAGCGCCAACACAGCCTCCAACAGACGATGTTGGAACTACAGTATAATTTACAACTTGAACAACTCCTGTTGTATTTGTTATTGTATTATTAATTGTACTGGTTGTTTGTGTTGTTGTACTTTCACCTGTTGTATTCGGGTTATTTGCAGCTATCCAAGTAAAAGTTGAACCAGTACTACTTGTTAATGGAATGCTTACAGTTGCACCACTACAGATTGTAGCAGTTGTTGTGCTAGTCATTGAAGGAACTGGATTTACTGTAATACTTTGTACTTGAGTAGCAGAACATGCTCCTGAACCTAAAGTATAAGTAACATTAAATGTACCTGCACCAGAAGTAGCAGGATTGAAAGTACTTCCTGAAACACCTGTTCCTGACCATGTTCCACCTGCAGTTCCAGTTACTAAAGCATTTAAATTAATAGATGCTGAATTAGTACAAAGTGCTGCTGGTGATGTCCAAGCAGCATTATAAGGATTAGTAACAGTTATGCTCTGACAATAAGTATAAGTAGGACAAGTTCCCGGAGGGTCAAATGAATAACAAATGTTATATGTTCCTGCTCCTGCAGCAGAAGGACTAAATTCAGTATATCCCCAATCGGTTGTATTCACTAAACAACCTGGACAAGCAGGTGAAATAGACCAAGACGCAACTCCACTCAATGTGCCGGGAGGAAAAGAAAGATTCAAACAGGCTCCGTCATCGACCCACGTTCCCGTAGATAACACAGCTCCACTTGACACATCAATAATTGTATACAACATATTGGGTTGAAGCGTATTATTTTCACAGAGTTGAATTAGATTTGTAGCTGAGGGAGACATGGTTGAAAACTGAATGTCGTTATTTGCTCCAGGCGCTATGGCTGTACCACAACCACTTACAGCAGGCCCAGAACACAATATAAACGTTCCGTTTTCATACCAATTAATTTGGTTTGAACTATTATTATTCGCGTTAAAAGAAATCATAATCCCAGGTGTGATTGGGTTTCCAAAGGGACTGTTTCCCGAAGCAATCAAACCAAAGTTGGCATTTGTACAAGGAACAGTAGCTGGCATATTGCCTCCTGCGGAAAGAAGAAAACCATTACCCGCAGTAACGGTTGGGCAAGTAATAGAACAATCTAAGGGAGGACCAGAGGTTTGTGTAAAAGTAATTGTACCTGCAACACCACTAAAGTTGGTAATAAGCACCATAAAATATTGATCAGGCGCAGTTGCAACCAATGTCATGTTCTCAATTGCAGATGGACTATAGCTGCAGTCTTCAATATTTCCCGCTGTCAAATTATTACAGATGTTAGTGGTAGTAGTAAATGGACCCCAAACAATAAAATCAACATCAATTCCTACGCCACCAGCATTTACTTGACTCAAATTAAAATTCATAGTTCCAGCCGCTGTGGTATTCAAAAGAAACCACGCAGGATTTGGTTGTGTAAATAAACACCCGTAGTTCGGACCGACTTGTGCAGTAGTAGTCGTGTTGTTGGGAAACGAAAATGGTGTTCCAACCGCTGTACAAAAAGGAGTTGCGCTAGCACAGTTATTGCCTTGAGAGAATAAACCTTGAGATACAAGTAGACAAAAGGCAACTAGGAGTAGAAATCTTTTCATAAATTCTATTTTTTATGTTTAAAATTGGGTATCGTTTAATATGTTACTTCTGAATAAGTTTTTGCTTAACAGTTTCTTTTAAAATTCCAGTATGAGTTCTGTAAAAATTATCTACCGCCTGATTGTATTCTTTCAAGCTCATTTTTTTATCATATAGCGGAAAATCAATAGGAAGAGTTGAAACAACAAGATTATTAAGAAATTCCTCTTTCCTACCCATATACTTATCGTTCACGTCATAAGGTGAAGGACTAGATTCACCTTTTACAGAACTACTAGCTGTTCGTTTTTGAACGGGCTGCTCCTGTGAATTAGTAGTATTTACAGCTGTTTTTTCTTGAGCAAAAGCAGTTGAACTGGCACTTACAAGCAAGACGAATAATAATTTTTTCATGAGTGATATTTTGATTTTTATGACTGTTTAGTAGTATTTAGTAAAATAAATAAACACAAAAAGACTAGTAACAATAGCAGTTACTAATCTCTTTTAATGAGAAATAAAGCATTTTTCAGTATTCAAATTACCTGTTTTATGACTTTTAAATAGACAAACGAGTCAAATTTAATGATAAATGTAAGCAATTAAAGCATAAATATACAAGATTACCAAATTGTTATGCACAAATTTAGATGCAAATAAGCCAATAATGGTTGCATCCAAAACCTAATTATTTGCCATCCTCTAACCTTAATAAATCATAATATTTGTTTGCTTTCTCCAAATCTCCCTTTTCTTTAAAATAATTAGCTAAAAAAATATTTAATTTTTTATTGTTTGGATTTAAACGAATGCACTCTTCAAAGTATGGAATAGCACTAGCAGTATCGTTTTTCACAAAGTAAACATTCCCAATATTAACATACAACACATCCGCTTCAACCCCCTTATCAATAGCTGTTTGATTTAATTTTAAAATTTCATCGTATTTTTTTTCTTCTGCATACATGGCACTTAGAGATAAATAAGTGCTTATAAAATTTGGGTCAATTTCTATTGATTTCAGATAATGTTTTTCTGCTGAAACATAATCTTTTGACTTTGCTTCACAGGTGGCTAAATTAAAATATGCTTCCACATAATTTGTATCCAGTAAAATCGCCTTTTTTAGATAGCTCATAGACTTGTCTGGTCTATTATAATAGGTATAATAAATCATTCCTAAATTATTTAAAGAGGAAATATAATCAGGAATAATTCTTATCGATTCCAAATAATATTTCTCAGCGTTTTGAACATGAAATCGCTTATCTTCTATGCTCATTTTAGGGCTTTCTTTTATTTTCTGAATGGATGCAGCAGCTATCAAAGAGTTCCCATGAGCCGATTCTGGAGCATTTTTAACATCTGTTGCATAAAGCGTGTAAGTATCCTTCCAGTCTTTTATCCTTGCGAAAGAGCGTCCTCCGAAAAGCAGAATTATTACTCCGAGTGCAATTCCAATAGGACTAGATACATTAGGAAATTTCAATTCTTTATTGTAGTACGAAATTTTAAACACTTTAAACAAAGCCCATGTTGCAACAAAACACAAACCCAATGATGGAATATATGCGAAACGTTCTCCTACAATTCCAACTACTGGAACCACTATATTCGTAAACATTGAAATTGTTACCAGAAAATAAATTATTCCAAACAGCTCAATGCCTTTGGTTTTGAAATTCTTGAATATATAATATGCTACTGCCAAAAGCCCAATCAAAACAATCCACACAATTGGATCTTTCCATGTGGAAATGGGCACTTGATTGTATCCATAATAAGAAATAAGTGGATGTGGTATAAGAAATAATTTGGTATAAAAATAAATACTGTAAAGTCCGGTTGGAATTCTTTCGAAAATGGTTGTATCCAGAAACAATGGATTTTCCCAATCCAAAAAATTCCTGACAACTTCCTGATGAACACTCTTTGCAGCCATCCTAAACGTAAGTATCGGAGCTATGAACGAAGCTACAATCAGACCTACGTTTTTAAATGACGCTTCCTTAAAAAACCACATTGTAAAAGGAATTATTGCAAAAAACGTCATCGCATCTTTTTTCGACATTACAGCAAAAAGCATAAAAAATGCACCGAAAAGCAGATGAATGTATTTTTTAGTTTCAATAAATTTAAGATAGAAAAAAAGGGATAATAAACATCCGATAAAACTCAGAATGACGTCTCTATTTTTTATACTAATAACCACTTCCGAATGCAAAGGATGAATCAAAAAAAGCAAGGTGATAACAAAAGGAAGAAGAAGGTTATAGTTCGACAAAATTCTTTTTAATACATAAAAAAGCAAAAGAATTGAAAGGGTGTATAAGAGTATATTAAAAAAATGACTGATATGTGGATTCACCCCAAAAAGCTCACACTCCAAGGCAAATGAAGCTTTAACAATCGGGCGGTATTCGTAGTTTGATTTTTGGCTATTTATTACATATGTTGATTGAAAAATTTCAGGAATAGCTTCAATTCCTCTTTGAACTTGCTGATTGTTTCTTACCACAAATTCATCATCCATCGAGTAATCATTTTTTATACTCTTCCCATAAATCAAGAAACACAAAATCGAAAGAAATAATACGATACGTTTATTCAGTTTTTTTTCACTGAATACATCCTCAATAACTTTTTTTTCCGGTTTTGGTTTTTCTTTGTCTTTATTGTTTTTCATTATAATATCTAGAGATTCTTTCCATTTCAAATATAATTAAGAATTTAGCATAATCAATGGAGATTTTTGTACTTTTAAAACAAATAAATGTTCAAAACTTTAATTTAAGATGCCTGCATACATAAAAGCAATCAGTTACCATCTTCCCGAAAATGTATTCAGCAATGATGATTTTTTCAAAGCATTTCCGGAATCTATTTTACATAGAGACAATTATATGAAAATCGGAGTCAAAGAAAGACGTATAGTTGAAAAAAATATTACAGCATCTGACTTAGGAATTGAAGCGGGAAAAGCCTTGTTTAAAGAACACGATATAAAACCGGAAGAAATTGATTTCTTGTTATTTTGTGCTCTTGAATTCGATTATCCCTTCCCTACTTCTGCCTCCATTATTCAGGAAAAACTAAATATCCCCACAACATGCGGAGCTACAGATTACAATCTTGGCTGCAGTGGCTTTGTTTACGGGCTAGGAATGGCAAAAGGGATGATAGAATCCTTAGGGCTGAAGAACGTTTTATTGATAACTTCTTCCACTTTAACAAAAACGATTCATGACAAGGACAGAAGCTCAAGATTTGTTTTTGGAGACGGAGCGGCAGCTACCTTGATCTCCAATAGAGAAACAGATGAAGGTATCAGTTCCTTTGTTTTTGGAACGGACGGAAAAATGGCGGAAAAAATTATTATTAAAGATGGCGGAGCCAGAAATCCAATTTCGGAGACTTCATATTTAGAAAATGAAACTGAAAATGGAAACATAAGCACGAACGCTAATTTTTATATGGAAGGAGTTGGTGTTTTTCATTTCGGTTTAAAAACAGTTCCTGCCATGGTAAATGATTTGCTGTTAAAGGAACAACTGAATATTGATGAAATCGACCTTTTTGTTTTTCATCAGGCAAATTTATTTTTAATCAATACAATTCGAACAAAATTAAAAATTTCTGAAGAAAAAGTTTTTAACTACATGGAGCTGGTTGGAAATACTGTATCCGCTACCATTCCAATTGCCCTTTACGAAGCAATAAAAGCAGGAAAGGCAAAACCTGGTCAGAAAATTTTGCTTGCAGGATTTGGTGTAGGTCTGTCCTGGTCTGCAACCATTATAAGATTATAAGCATCTAATAATACAATTCAACTTTTTTAACTTATATTTACTTTTAACAAAAAACAAATTAATTTTATGAGCATAGAAGAATTTGCAACGCAACTAGAATCCGAGTTTGAAGATGTGGAGCCAGGAACTATAACTCCTGATACCAATTACAAAAAAGTGAATGGCTGGAGTAGTATGCACTCGTTGATTATCATCGCTTTTGTAGATGTGAATTTTAATGTTATTTTAAACGGATCAGATATTAAATCCTCTGAAACTATTCGTGATTTATATTCCATCATTCTAGAAAAATCAAAGTAGTGGCATATTTAAAAACATCTCATTCAAAGATTATTGCCATCTCCAGTTGTGTTCCTAAACGAATTGAAAAAACAACGGACTATCATCATATTAGTTCAAACGAACAAGAGCTATTTATAAAAACTGTTGGCATAAAGGAAAGACGGGTAGCTGATGATGATGTTGCTTGTTCCGATTTGTGTTTTGCTTCAGCGAAATCGCTCATAGATAAATACAATTGTGCTGACGAAATTGATATAGTGATTTTTGTTTCTCAATCACCCGACTACTATTTACCTGCAACTTCTATTCTATTACAAAATCGTTTAAAATTAAAAAAGGATTGCATTGCATTTGACATCAATCTTGGCTGCTCTGGTTATGTTTATGGATTGTCGGTGATGAGCAATTTACTTCAAAGTGGACAACTCAAAAAAGGATTATTATTAGTGGGAGACAAATCCACAACCTCTACAAATTATAAAGACAAAAGTTCATACCCTCTATTTGGTGATGCAGGAACAGCAACATTGATAGATTACACAAAAGACTCAAACGACTGGCATTTCAATTTACAAAGCGATGGTTCCGGAAAAAATTCCATCATTATAGAACACGGACAATCTAGAAATCCGTTTGACAAAACATTGGATGACATGGTTGATTTTGAACCTGGCATCAGCAGATCAAAAAGGAATTTGATTTTAAACGGAATGGATATATTTAATTTCGCGTTAAAAGAAGTTGCTACAAATATTAATACACTTTATGAAAAAAGTAATCTATCAAAAGACAATACAGATTACTTTGTATTACACCAAGCCAACAAACTAATCAACGAAAGTGTAAGAAAAAAATTAAAAGTGGAAATAGAGAAAGTCCCTTATTCCATAGATGTATTTGGCAATACCAGCTCCGCTTCTATTCCGCTTACCATGTGTTATAAAATGAAAGAAGAACTTCAAACAAAAAAACTAACTTTGCTTATGAGCGGTTTTGGTGTAGGATTTTCCTGGGGAAGTGTAATTTTAAATACAGAAAATATCTATACAAATTTGTTAGAATATGATCGAGCTTAAAAATAAAACAATATTGGTGACAGGAGCAACTTCCGGGATAGGAAGAGCAACTGCCATTCTGTGCGATCAGCTCGGAGCAAATGTAATTATCACAGGAAGAAGTGTAGAAGAATTAAACAAAACAAAAGCAGTATTAAAAAACAAAACAGAAGCACATACTGCCGATTTATCCAATGAAGAGGAGATCAATCAACTGATAACAAAACTTCCTATAATTAACGGCTTTGTCCATTGTGCCGGCATCATCAGTCCTTTGCCTATTAAGTTTTTAAAAGCTAAACACATTGATGAAATTTTTAAAATAAATTTTTCATCTGCCGTTTTAATTTCAAGCGGATTACTTTCTGCAAAAAAATTGACCGAAGGAGCATCAGTTGTTTTTATATCATCGGTATCTGCCGAACATCCGTATACAGGCGGCTCGCTCTACACATCTTCAAAAGCTGCCTTAGAATCATTTGCCAAAGGATTAGCATTGGAAACTTCTTCAAAAAAAATACGCGTAAATACTATTTCTCCTGCATTGGTAAGAACAAAAATCTGGGATCAGGCCGAACAAATTTATTCTAAAGAAAAAGTGAGTGAAATAGAAAGTCGCTACCCGCTTGGTATTGGCGAACCAATTGATGTTGCTAATACAGCTGCATTTTTACTAAGTGCGGCTTCAAAATGGATCACAGGAAGTATTATTAAAATGGATGGAGGATTACTTTTAAATAGTAAAATATGAACGTAAACTATAGCATAGTTATTCCTGTTTATGGCTCCGAAAATGCACTTGAAAAAGTGCATCAAAGCCTAGTTTCATTTTTTGAAAACAAGTATACTTATGAAATACTTTTTGTTGACGATTATAGCACCGACAATAGTTGGGAAGTATTAAAAAAAATAAAAGCCAAAGCATCACACACAACTATCATCCGCTTAAGCAAAAATTTTGGCCAGCATGGTGCCACCGTTTGCGGCTTTAAACACGCCAAAGGCGATTTTGTAATTACTATTGATGATGATTTAGAAGTTCATCCAGCAGAAATACAAAAGCTGATTGACAATCAAAAAATCAGCAATGCTGATTTGGTTTACGGTTTGTATAAAAAACAAAATCAACCTTTTTTTCGCGGAATCTTCTCAAGTGCCTATAAATTGCTTGCTAAACTGGAAGGGCCGCAACAAGGCAAAGGCAGCAGCTTCCGATTATTAAAAAGTTCTCTTACCAAAAAACTTGTAGAGAATCACAAACAATTTGTTTTTATTGATGAACTCTGTTTATGGTATACAAAAAAATTAGCTTTTGTAGATGTAAATGCTAATCCTGAATTCATTTTAAAACAACGCTACAAAGTTGCAGGACTCTTTAAACTCACTTCTACCATTATTATGTTTTCTTCAACACTACCATTGAAGTTGGTTACTTATATTGGGATGTTATTAGCCGGAACAAATTTTATAATTGGAACTATTTTTCTTATTAAAAAGTTTTTATTAAAAATAGATGTGGAAGGTTATACATCATTAATTGTGAGTATTCTTTTTTCAACAGGCATTATTATTTTCTGCATAGGAATTGTAGCTCAATACATCAGTCAAATGCTACGAGCACTTAACAATGCACCTTCTTATAATGAAGATGAAATATGTTAATTCTTGAACAATATGGCGTTCGGCTTGTACGAGTACAAGAAAAAGACATTGAAATGGTTCGTAATTGGCGAAATCAGAGTGATATTGCCAATTATATGGAATACAGAAATTACATTACTCCTGAAGCTCAAAAAATCTGGTTCCCATCTGTCAATAATCAATATAATTACTATTTCATTATCGAATTTGAAGGCAAACAAGTTGGACTGATCAACTCAAAAAATTATGATCCGACTGTTGGATTTGGTGAAGGAGGCATTTTTATTAGTGATAAAGAATACAACAACTCCTTTGCCGCTGTATTTGCAACTTTATGTCTTTTAAATTTTATGTTTTTGACATTGGGCATCTTTACATCTTCCCGAATCCGAATACTCCGTGATAATGAACGCGCGATACATTACAATAAATTGCTTGGTTACAAATTAATGCCCGGGCAGGAAAATGTAGAAAATCAATTGTATGAATTGCATGTAGATGATTACAAAACTTTAGGCGCCAAATTAAACAAAGCTGCAGCTTTGCTAAGCGATGGAAATTCCGAATTAAAATTCAGTGGTAAAGTTTGTGCAGAAAATATGGATGCAATAAATCAGTTGCTTAATCCTTAAAACTTTCCAAAGGAAAAACTCCTTTTTCAAAAGCTTTAATCCATTCTTCTTTTGGCGCCATCGCCAAAAGAAAAGGGTCGTCAATGTTATCGATCTTATATTTGGAAATTTCGTGGGCAGTATAACCCCAAAGCGGATTTGGAATATCAAACATCAAAACAACTCTTCTCTTCTCTGATCTGTTCCATGCTTCATGTTCAAAAGAATCGTCAAAGATCATTAATTCACCTTCTTTCCAATGCTTCACTTCGTTTCCAACACGTAAAGCACAAAGCTCTTCATCCGGAACAATCAAAGGAAGGTGACAACGCAAAACCATACGTGAATAACCTTTATGAGGAAGCACATGTGTACCGGGATTCATATAGGAATAATCACAGGAAAGAATTTCGGAAATTGAATAAACCAGCTCAGCTGTTTTTGGACATAACTTTGCATTGTTTGGAAGTTTCATATTAAAAAAAAGAAAAGAGAATACTTTCCAGGCTTTATGCTTATCCGATTTTACATAATGTGGGAAAGTATTCATCCATTGATTTTCCTTTCCTGCTTCAATGATATCCAACAACTCTTTTCTAATAACAGAAAAATTATCGACTAAAGGCTTCAAAAATGAAAACTGAGCAGTATCATAAAAGAACTTAGGGTTTTTATTTGTAAATTCGAATTCGGACATTTCAGATAGTTTTATCTTTAACAAATATAATAAATAAAGGGTTTATGCAAAAGGCTTGGTATAATATACACAATGTGGACATTGAATACAACGGAAACGAGCCTCCGTTCGCTGAACCTAGCCAATTCCGATGGACAAAAGAGTTTGAAAAAAACTATGAAGCCATCTATGCGGAGTTAATAGAATATCTGAAAAGCCACAACCTTATAGGCTATTTTATTAAGTCGATGGTTTCCCGAGAAAACAGCTGGAAAACAATCCCTTTAAGAACATGGGGGATACAACAATTTAAAAATCAAAAACATTTTCCGATTACATATTCAATCATAAAAAAATATCCTGAAATCACTTCATGTTCTTTTAACTTACTGGAGGCAAACAGTAAAATTCATTTACACTGTGGCGACACGAATACTATTTACAGATGTCATTTAGGATTAGAGATACCGGCAGGCTTACCTGAATGCGCCTTTAAAGTAAAAGAAGAAATACGTCCCTGGGAAAATGGGAAATGGTTAATCTTTATGGATGCTTATCAGCACGAAGCTTACAACAACTCTTCGAAAGACCGTTTTATTTTTGTGCTGGATGTTGTTCGCGATGAATTTAAATCAGAAAGAAAAAAAATTTGCGCAACAGTAGTTACCTCTCTTTTTTTACAAAAGAGATGGCAGAAATATGCATTCTTAAAAAAGCTTTCTCCGTCTTCAATTAAATTAACAGCAACATGTTTACGCCCCTTGGTACAACTTTCCATAACGCTTTCAAATCTGATTAAACGTTACTAATGAAAAAAATAAAAAAATGGTATTCGTTTGCAGAGAATGTTGCTTACAAGGGGCCTGAGCCTTCTTTTTTTGATATTCAGAATAAAAAATGGGTGGCATTTTTCGAAAAAAATTATGCAATTATTTTAAAAGAATTTACTGCATTGGTTGAAGCAAAGGATAAAAACATTATTCCATACATGAATAAAACCCTTGCCAGCAAAGCTGACAACTGGACTGTTTTTCCTTTATATGTTTGGGGCAAAAAAAGAAAAGAAAATTGCGAAAAATGTCCTGAGACCACCCGAATAATTGAAAGCATTCCTGCAATGACATATGCATCCTTTTCTATTTTAAATGCGAACACTTCCATAAAACCACATCATGGCGACAGCAATGTGATGTACCGTTGTCACTTTACATTGAATTGTAAAAACGGACTGCCTGAAATAGGAATGAGAGTGGGTAAGGAGCAAACAACCTGGGAAAACGGAAAGGTTTTCGCCTTCTGTGATGCTTATGAACACGAGGTTTGGAACAAAACAGAAAACGAACGATGGATTTTAATTATTGACATTTTGAGAGAAGAATTTGAAAATGATAAAGTTAAAATTTGTGCAGAAGTAAATGCAACACTTTGGTGGCAGGTGAAATTTCAGAATTTTTATTTCATAAAACACCTGCCGGCCTGGAGCAGAAAATTATTGATGAAAGCAACATCTTGGTTTTTCTAGAAAACAAATCGAATTGCATTCATGAAGTCTTCGACTCCGCTCAGATTGACGGTAGCGCAACACTGAGCGCGTCACCCAGAGCATTCTGCGTTGAAGCAGACACATCGAAGGGAAATTAGATAATTTAAAGAAAAGCCTTTAAATCAAATTCGATTTTGTGAGTCATTTCCCCATACATTGCTTCAGGCTCTTCGTCACATGTAGATGTAGCTTCGTGATATTTTTTATGGCGAATTAAATTTTTGAAACTGGAAAGCATTTTAGGATCTTGAATCGTATCAATAAATGCTGAATACTTTTCATAATGCTCGAAAAAATCTCCTGACAATAAAAAATGAAAGATGGAATAAATTCCTTCTGTATCCTTCGACTGAACATGTTCATCCGGATTACCCATTTCAGCAAAATTAATATTCTCTGGACTATAAAATAATTTGATAAATTTCTCAATTAACATTACAGCTCCATTAATGCTCACGAACGTTTCATCTAATTTTTTTGAACTACCTGTTTGAAACTTATCAATTAATGCATTCGCTACCATTTCTGCGCTGTGCATTCCTACAAAAATCCCACTTGAAAATATAGGATCTAAAAATGCACCGGCATCACCAATCATAGCGAAATTTGATCCGTATTTTTTTTCACAGAAATAAGAATAATCACCATTCACCTGAACTTTGTGATCCATCTTGGCATTCTCAAGCATTTTTCTGATGGACTCTGAACCGTTAATTTCATTCATGAAAATATCGCGCTTCCAATCATCAGAATCAGCATATTTAGCTTTTTCGGATTTCATAAAGCTGTTGTTAATCACAACTCCAATGCTGATATTATCTTTACTTATAGGAATACCCCAAATCCAGCCTCTTTTTTCAACTCCGGTTAAATAAACAAGTTTAATTGCACCTTGACTAAGAGGAATATCATAATCTGCTCCTGTATAATGCGTCCAAAGTGCCACTCTATCTAAATTTTTAATGGATTTTTTTACCCCTAATTTTTTCCCTAAAAAGGTATTTAGTCCACTTGCATCGAGCAAAAATTTTGCTGTAAATGTTTTTGTTTCGCCTTTCGAATCAACAGCCTGCACTTCTACTCCACCATCTTCTCTTTCCAATTCAACATTTTTAACGGTGTGCTCTTCCAGTACTTCTGCACCTTTTTTTCTGGCATTGTCAAGCAACATTTTATCAAACAACGAACGTTTAACATGAAAAGACAAATAGCTATCGTTTTTTACAACATTTTTAAAACACCATAAGGATTGACTTTTCCCATCATTGGAAATAAAGTTTACACCCGGCTTGCGAGGAGATATTTTTTTTAATTCTTCAAACACACCCAATTTTTGCAATACAAAATACGAGGCAGGAATTAATGATTCACCAATGTGTTCTCTGGGAAATTTTTCTTTTTCTAAAACTAAAACATTTACTCCTTGCATCGCTAAAAAAGAAGCTGCTGTTGAACCTGCAGGTCCGCCACCAATAATTATTACATCATACTGTTTCATAAAAATAAAATTTAAAGTATTCTATTTACTAAATAATTATAATCCAAGCAAACGTGAAATGATGTTACGTTGTATATCAGATGTGCCTGAATATATTGTACTTCCAAGCGCATCTCTCACAATTCTTTCTATTCCATATTCGGTCATATATCCGTTGCCGCCAAAAATTTGTAGCGTATCCATTGCAGAAGCAACGAATGCTTCGCTTACAAAAAGTTTTGCAGAAGCAGCATGAATCATATTCTCTTTATTTTTTTCCAAGCCTAATGCTGCTTTGTAAGTAAGCAAAGAAGCGGCCTCTAATTGTACTTTCATATTTGCAATGCGATGGGCAACAACTTGCTTTTTACCAATTGGCTCCTGACCCGATTTACGTGTTTGTGCGTACTCAATCGATTTCTCCAATAATTTACGCATCGTTCCAACATGGCAGGCTGCAATACCTGTCCGCTCCCACTCCATCGAATGACTGAAAACTATTGCTCCACCTCCAACACCTCCAAGTATATCTTCTTCTGAAACAAATACATTTTCAAAAATCATTTCTGAAATCGCGGACGTTCGCAAGCCCATCTTTTCATATTTCTGCCCGACTTTAAAACCTTTTGCATTTTTATCTACAATGAATGCTGTGATACCTCCGTAATAGCCTTTGCTTTCATCTGTAAGTGCATAGACTAAAATTAAATCTCCAACCGGTCCGTTTGAACAAAATGTTTTTGTACCATTAATTACATAACCATTCTCCTGCTTTTTTGCAGTTGTTTTAATATTAAAAACATCAGAACCCGATTCGCTTTCCGTCATTGCATTTACAGCAATTTTTTTTCCGCCACATAAATCAGGCAAGTATTTTTTCTTTTGATTTTCACTTCCATATTTCCAAACAGGAACAACACAAGCTAAAAGATGAGCACAGATAGAAAAATTCAATCCTCCATCATCAGATCCATAACCAAGGGCTTCAAGCGCTAATATGGTTGTAATTGGATCTAATTCCGCGCCCCCCAACTTTTCTTCCACAGGTAAACCTGTCAATTTTTGCTCAGCGCATTTTTTCCACAATTCCGGTAAAAATTGTTGATTACGATCCCGTTCTAAAATATTTTGATTCAGCTCTTTTTGAGCAAAACGAATAATGTTTTCCTGAATAAGCTTTTGCTCTGTAGTGAAGGAAAGTTCCATTATATTAATTGTTTTAATTTCTGATAATCAACTTTATTACTAGAGGTATAAGGCAATTCCGAAAGAAAAACAAAGTCATTTGGAATCATATACGAAGGTAAGTTATTCATACAAAATTCCTTCATTTTTATGACTGATTTTTCCTGTTCTTCTCTCAAGACCACAAAAGCGGTAATCACCATTTGTTCATCGGTGTTGTTTTCTCCGGCTACAGCACTAACAAAAATATATGGGTGTTTGTTCAAACCAGTCTCTATTTCATCCAGTTCGATTCGATAGCCATTGCGTTTAACCATTCTATCCCTTCTTCCTTTAAAAATATAATCTCCTTCTTCATTTATATCAACCAAATCACCTGTTGCATAATATTTGACATCATCTATTAGCTTCCAGTGGTTGTTTTCTGATTTTTCGTCCCAATAACCCAACATCACTCCAACTCCGGCAATCAGTAATTCGGCT
Organism: uncultured Chitinophaga sp.; assembly: GCA_964456225.1. Taxonomy (GTDB): domain Bacteria; phylum Bacteroidota; class Bacteroidia; order 2-12-FULL-35-15; family 2-12-FULL-35-15; genus 2-12-FULL-35-15. Next base: position 30,376 of record CAYWAV010000025.1, read on the forward strand.
TCCTGCACAATACTTTTATAATGCTCACAAACTTTCCCGATTGGGATGGCATTTTCTATCCTTTCAGGCAACTGATAGTAAGTACAAACATTTGTTTCAGTTGGCCCGTAAAGATTGTAATAAGTCACCTGTGGCAATTTTTTCTTCAGACCACTGAATTTAGAAAGAGGAAAAATTTCTCCTGCAAAAAGTATTAATCGTAAATTATCAAAATTATATTTCTCCATTTTTCCATACTCCGAAAGCATTGTCAAAACAGAAGGCGTGGAATACCAAATGCTAATTTTTTGCTTTGATATTAATTCAGACAACAACAGGGGCTGCTTTGCAACTTCTTCTTTAATCAGTACCAGTGTTGCTCCGTGTTTGATAGAAACATACAAATCAAAAATTGATAAATCGAAATGAAAAGGAGCATGTGATGAAAAACAATCAGAAAAAGAAGGGGAAAATATTTTGGAACTCCAGTTAATAAATTCAAGCGCTCCTGCATTAGAATACATTACACCTTTGGGATTTCCTGTGGAACCAGAAGTGTAAAGAACATAAGCAAGATCCGGTGGTGATTTCCGTAAGGATGACTTAGTATTTTTTATCAAAATCAAGTCCTCAGCAATATCACAGACAAAAGAAAAATTGCCAGAAAATTCCGGATACAAGTCTTTAGAAAGAATGATTGCTTCCGCTTCACCATTTTCAACAATGTATTTATTCCGATCGATTGGAGAAGCATAATCAATCGGCAGATAAGCAGCACCCGATTTTAAAATTCCAAAAATAGATGAAACATAATGAATAGATTTGGGACAACATATTGCAACACGACTACCTTCTGCAATATGAATATTGGTTAATTGTGATTTTATAGTATTCGAAAAAAAGTTCAACTGAGCATACGTGCAAGTATTCTCCAAATAAATCAATGCGGTATTGTCCGGGTATAAATTTGCGGAATTTTCTAAAAGTTCATATAACTTTTTTATGTTATCCATTCACTTTTTTAAGCACAAATGCAGCTATACGATCAATGCTATCGAGGTTATCCACATCTACTTCATGTGCCTGAAATTCGAATTTGAATTGCTCTTCTAAAAAAACAACCAATTGCATGGTAAGAATAGAATCTATTAATCCGCCACTAATCAGCGGAGTGGAATCGGTTAATTCCTTGTCATCTGAATTTTTAAGGAAACGTTCTTTCACAAACGCTTTCACTGTTTCTTTAACTTGATTTAGTTCTAAGCTCATAGTTGAAAACCTTGATTTAACGATAAGACTATTTTTTAATTTTAAAAATAAGGGTTTTATTCTTTTTCAGTTCATTGTAAAATTTTTCTGCAATAATTCGTTGTCCTAAAACATTTGGATGTGTATTCCACTCCGAAATTTGAATTTCTTTCCTGTCTATTTTCCCATAAGTATTACGCAAATCCAAAGTTACAAAACCTAACGATTCAGCGTAAGCTTTTAATTCAGAATATTCTTTATTGTCAACAAATTCCGTTGTGGTTTCTATGTATGCCCACACTGGGATAACACCATTTGCTTTGCACTTATCTGCTATTTCTTTATAGCCCCATTTCATGATTTCATCCCCATAAGGCAAGAGCAATTCTCTTATATGCATAATGCTCATATATAATTTCGCACCACTTTCTGCTTTTATTTTTTCTAAAAACGGATACTTTAACGGAAGATTTCTTTTAATACTATTCGCAAAAAAGTGAACGACTTTGGTTCTTTCATCGGTATGAGCAAAATAAATTAAAGCATTCATATCGTATTGAAAAACGCTGGTATTTGTAAGTTCCACTTGCTGCAACAAATAATAACCGCCTGCCGCAAAATTGAATATTTCTACCTGCTTATAATTACTATCTATTCCTTCTTTGTTTATTCGTTCTTCAACAATGGCTTCAAACACCTGATCATTATTTACTCCGGTACCCATTTGATAGGAACCGCCCAACAAGGCAATGCGGTGAGTACCAGAAGGTTTTTTGACTGAATAATTTTTATCTCTTATTCCAAAAGAATTACTTTGAAAATCATGATCAATGCCTTCAATTTTTAAATTTGCCTTCATCCTGCGATACATAATGTCGTTGGTGAGGTAGTAAGCATTAATGTATGGTCGCTTTATCATGAGGGTTTTAAAAGACTTACCACCAATTCCAATAGTGATTTCCTCATCTCCTTCAATCAGCATATCATAATAACCAACTTCCGAATTTCTTTTTTCAATTATGTTGGGCGAGCTGTTGTGCATGTTTTGTATTATCTGTTGTAGGCGAAATGGCATTTTCTGCTCGGCACTTTTAAATGAAAACAAAACGATCACCGAAAGGGATACTAAGGTCAACCCTTTTGTTTGATGAGGTTTTAGTGAAAACCATTTCTTCACCATTGAATTTTTTAATGCTATTTGCACAACTACCCCAGCAATAACGACCAACAACAACCAAATGCCAATAACAAGCAATTCCTTAGGAGAAACATTTTTGCTTTTTGAAACCACAAACAACCAATCTTCTATTGTTTTACTATTCCACAACGACCAGATAACGGACATAAACACGAGCATCCCTATTATTCTGAAAATGGTAATACAATACTTTTTTATGATACTTCTTTCTTCCTTGTTCTTTCCTAGCAATGCTCTTTTCTCAACAATAACAGACTCAATGGTTATGCAAATACCAATAGTCATCCAAAAAATAACATCTATCCATTTGAAATAAACAACTCCTGAGATCCAAAACAACTGGTAACTGTGCAGCAACCAAGTAATCACAAAAACAGTGATCATTGTAATAGGAAGTAAATTATTTTTGATTCTTTTTTTATACTTGAACATAATGGGATAGAAAAATATCTTGAGTATAAAATCTCTCCAATAAATATTTATTCTTCTCCATAAATCGACAAAACCGGTTGCTAAAAAATAATTATCGAACACCTGCGGAAGGTTAAAGCCAAACATGCACAACAAACCGATGATAAAATGAAATATTCCAGAAATTCTCAGTATTAAAGCATAATTGACAAGCATGTATTGAAGTAAGGTTGTCAAATCCTGAACATCGGCAGGTTCAATTAAGAGATTGAAACAAAGCAAACGATAACAAAAAACATGTATCAATCCGCGCAACATCCAGCGGATTCCTTTTTGCCAAACTTCACTATCAGCAACATTATGATAGGTTTTAAGGTATGTTTTGTAATCGATGATAGGAAAAAACAGGAAGAAAATATTCGGAAACATAAAGAAATAAACAACACTTTGCCACTTTGATACAGGCAAAAGTCCATGCTTAATTTCATACAGATAAATGATCAAGCGAAACATGAACATAGGTGCCAAATACATAGCGGACATGGTCATCCATGGAATAAAAATAATTTCAGTTCGAAAAACAATAAGTGCTACTGTACCCAATAAAATCAAGAACAAACGAAAATTGAACCTAATTGGAAGGTGACAAATAGCAATTAATCCTAAACCCAAAACTGTTATAAAACTTCCTGCCAGCATCCCGAATGCTGAATAGATAATCACCAAACAAAACACGAATAATAAAGTCGGGCGGTATCTGACTGAAAAAAAATTATAAACAACAAAGGCTACTATAATGTGAGGGGAATAATCAATTATTCCGGAAGATTTCTCGAATTGAAATTGATTAACAATGTATAATATAGCTAAAAACTGAATGAATGCGAGGAAAAATGAAGCTAAACGAGTACCACTAAATAAACTCTTCTGTTGTTCAGGAATGGAAGAAATTAAAGGGAAATATTTGTCAATTATTTTCATTTCTTTGCGCCAATTTTGTACCCAATACTAATATTTCAAATATACTAAAATAAACGAATTATTGTTACTTTAGCAGAAGAATGAGCAACTTAAAATTTACATCAGGTTCACCCCAAATTGCATTTATTGTTGGAATGGGAAGATCGGGCACGACCCTTTTAACCAACATGCTTAATTCTAATCCCGAAGTTATTGCTTCCCCTGAAAACGAGTTCATCATCCACTCTTACCGCACTTTCTACAATAAAGATTTTAATGATGTGGAAGTAGTCGACTCCTATATTGATATGTTTAATCACAATTTCAATCGAGTAATCAGTATCTGGAAACCAGGCGATGAACTGAAAAATGACATTCTTCAGCTGAAAGATAAAAGCTTTGAAAATGTTTGTAAACTTAGCTATCTCAATTATCCGTTTTCACAAAAAGATAAAAAAAATGTATCCTGGGTAATCGATAAAAATCCTTTTTATTCTTTGCACATTGACACACTAAAAGTCATTTTTCCGGAAGCGAAGTTCATCGTTATTGTCAGAGATTACAGAGACAACATCATTTCCAGAAAAAAATATTCCGATCAAAATGTTCCCTTACATAAATTGGCAGCCGACTGGAATTATTATTATGAAAGGATTTTCAAGAGTTTTGCGAAAAACAATATCCAACACCATTTGATCAAGTACGAGGATCTTGCAAACAATCCTACAGGTTCCTTGCAATCGCTTTGTGTCTATTTAGGCGTAAACTATTCAGATGAGATGCTGAATTTTCAGGAACTTTCTAAGGAGATGAAGAAACATGCTGTAACAAGTGTTTCCAAGGAGAAGAATGAAAAAATTCAGCGGATGCATGGAAACCTTGAAAAGAAGGTAAATACAGAAAGAGTAAATGCTTTTGTGAAGGAGTTAAAAGCAGACGAAATTGCGTTTCTGGATTTTGCCTGTGAGAAATTAGCTCTTCAGTTTGGGTACCAAAAACATCAACCATCTTTGGATGTTCCATTTACTTCTAAACTAGCCTATGCCTTTTCATATCTAAAAACAACAGCTTATGGGATTCTCCTTGGCCTTAAATATAAGGCTCCCCATTCAAAATAATTTTTTTTAAAAACTACTTTTTAATAAAGTCTATTTCAGTATAGTGCTTTTTCAATCGTTTCAACTTAAATTTTACAGGTAAATAGTAAATAACGAACTCCTTTTTTACATCTATCACTGCTTTTATAATTGAGAAAACATAGGCTGTTTTTATCATTAATTTATCCAACCAGTTTAGCTTAAAAAAAGGCTTATAACCAAGATCCATAGAGAAGTCGGAACACATCACATCACAAATTTTAATTTCAGCAGAACTCAGCTGTGTTTCCCAAGAATTTAACCTGGCACTATTCAGCGGCCTATTTAGGTCAGAATATTTTTTTTTAAACCGCTCCTCGTATTTTGAATCTATGTTATAGTTAGAAAAATCTATTTTATATTCTTGAGTAATTCCGGTATTGATATCCTCACTTTTTACGCCTAAAAAATCACAAATTCTTTTTATTTCCTTTTCGCTGTCAACCACCAAATCCTCATACTTCAATAGCAATACTTTGTCTTTATTTTTTTTAGCAAAGTTTAGTGCCGTTTGATTGAACAACTTCCATCGATAAGCATTAAAAGCAACTTCAGGTGATATCAAATAAACACTTTGTTTACGCGATAATGCATTAGCACGATAATCTCTTACTAGAAATATGAATTTCGCTTCGGGCATACTGGTCGCTATTTCTTCCACAAAAATTGTGTATGAAGGGTTTTTATCGACCAATATCGTTGCAGATGTTTTATCATTTCCGCTCACTTTAAACTCCGAATAAATAGTTTTACAAAGCTGCTCGTATGACAATGTTGTTTTACAAACAATATCAACAAGTTTGCTTTTACACGCGTTGATGTCGAATTCGTAGCCAACCAATGGCTGCGACAATGAAAAAATACTTATTTGTTCAAAGATCAATTCAATATGTTCAGGAGTAAATTGCGTTACATCTTTAAAGCCATTGAGAAAAAAAACAAGAAAATTAGCTTCAGGTAAACTATGAATGGAAGGATGTGAATTTAATATTTTGTTAAGAATGGTTGTTCCCGAACGTCCAATACCAATAATAAAATGCAATTGTTTTTTACTTGGATCGACCACAATCTGGAATGAGTAAAAAAATAAAATGGGATTACAAAACTGTAATGCCCATTTTATAAATTTATAAAAAAATCTTTATTTTTTTGTAGCGTTTGCTGCGTTTTTCTTTTGAGTCAAAAGATCTTTTGTTGGCACTACAACACCGTCAACAGTTACTGAAGCAACTTGAATTTTAGCAAACATTTTTTGTAATCTCTCGATGGTTCCAACTTTTTCCATTTTCAGAGAAAAAGTAGCCATGTTGCCTTTCTCCATTTTTGTGGAAACAACTTCTACTTGTTGATTTTTAGCAAAAGCCGCTTTATATTGATCTACAATTGCCTGAGAAGTGATATTGTTTAACTGAAAAGTAACAATAGCCGTTTTTTCATCCACAACCTTTTTAGCGGTTTTTGTATTCAGATAAGCCATTGTAGCCGGAGGTGCAGCTTTTTGCGCAAATGCGTTTACTGATAATCCCATTAAAAATGTTACTACTAGTGAATAGACAAGTTTTTTCATTTTTTTAAATTTTATTTATGTTTAATATTCGACTAATTTACTAATTATATTGATTTTGAAAAAAAAATTCAATCAATTCTATTTAGTAGATGCCTATTTAAAGTCAAAAGTTGCATGGACAAAAAAAATAGTACTTATTACTTTTCAACACACGTTAAAATCTGCTTTTTAGCTTAAATTTTAGCTTATTTTTGAGCAAAATTGAAGAATATTATGTCAAAAACGTATTTAGAGGAGCTAAATCCGGTTCAAAGAGAAGCAGTTGAGTGTACAGAAGGCCCAGTAATGATTATAGCGGGAGCCGGATCAGGGAAAACCCGTGTTTTAACTTATAGAATTGCCCATTTGCTGAAAAAAGGGGCCGATCCTTTCAATATTTTGTCCTTAACCTTTACCAACAAGGCTGCAAAAGAGATGAAAGAGCGGATTGCCAAAATTGTAGGGCAATCGGAGGCTAAAAACCTTTGGATGGGAACATTTCACTCCGTTTTTGCAAGAATTTTACGCAGTGAAGCCGAAAAAATAGGTTATCCGACCAGTTTTACCATTTATGATACGGATGATTCGAAAAGCTTAATCAAAACCATTCTCAAAGAACAAGGGCTAGACGATAAAATTTATAAGCCAGGCATGGTTTTATCCCGTATTTCATCCGCCAAAAATAACCTCATTTCGGCTCAATCTTATTTAAATAATCCTCAAATTCAGGAAGAAGACCGCCAATCGGCTAAACCTAAAATGGGAATTATCTATGAAATTTATCGCAACCGCTGTTTTAAAGCAGGTGCAATGGATTTTGATGATTTGCTATTCAATACCAATGTACTTTTGCGCGATTTCCCTGCTGTTCTTCATAAATACCAGCACAAATTCAAGTATATTCTGGTAGATGAGTACCAGGATACCAATTTTTCTCAATATTTAATTGTAAAACAATTAGCCGCTGCATTTCGCAACATTTGTGTGGTAGGAGATGATGCTCAAAGTATTTATGCTTTCCGAGGAGCAACCATTCAAAACATTTTAAATTTTGAAAAGGATTATCCTGAATTAAAAATTTTTAAACTCGAACAAAATTATCGTTCTACAAAAAATATTGTTGGTGCTGCCAATTCTGTTATCGCAAAAAATAAAGATCAACTCAAAAAAAATATTTTTACTGATAATGTTGAAGGCGATATAATTAAAGTTCAAAAAACAGAAAGCGATAATTCTGAAGGAACTTTTGTTGCTAGTTCTATTTTCGAAACAAAGATGAATGAGCAAGCACACAACCGCGACTTTGCTATTTTATATCGAACCAATGCTCAGTCGAGAGCTATGGAGGAAGCTTTGCGCAGACAAAATATTGCTTATCGAATTTATGGTGGATTATCGTTTTATCAACGAAAAGAAATAAAAGATTTATTGGCTTATTATCGCTTGACAATAAACAACAATGATGAAGAAGCTTTAAAAAGAATCATCAATTATCCTGCCCGTGGAATTGGCGACACTACTCTAGAAAAAATAATTATTGCTGCCAATGATCACGATGTCAGCTTGTGGAAAGTGATAGACAATATCAACGAATTTGAAATCGGATTAAATGCCGGTGCCAAAAATAAAGTGGATGAGTTTACTACCATGATAAAAAGTTTTTCGGCACAATTAAAAACACAAAATGCTTATGATATTGGACAACACATTGCTATTCATTCTGGAATATTAAGAGACTTGTATGCTGATAAATCTCCCGAAGGAGTAAGCCGACACGAGAACATCCAGGAATTATTAAACGGATTGAAAGAATTTACAGAAACTGAAATTGAATTGGTGCTGGATGAAACGGAAATTGAAAATCAATTAGAAAGGGAAAAACAGAATCAAGAAGCAAGTATTAAGAAGCAGGAAAAAGAAAATGAATTGTTATTTTCAGAAGACACTGCAACAACCGATCAAGAGCTGGCTCCCAATTCGACACTCGATGTTTTCATGAAAGACATTGCATTGATGACGGACACAGACAAGAAAAACGAAACAGAAGAGGATAAAAACAAAGTAGTATTGATGACTATCCACTCTGCTAAAGGATTAGAGTTTCCTTATGTATATATTGTTGGTTTGGAAGAAAATTTATTCCCTTCACAAATGTCGCTCACCGAAAGAGCAGACTTGGAAGAAGAGAGAAGATTATTTTATGTAGCATTAACAAGAGCAGAAAAGAGAGTCACACTCTCCTACTCCACTTCACGTTACCGTTGGGGAAATTTAATTTACAGCGAACCAAGCAGATTCATTGAAGAATTGGATTCAAAATACATTGAGTTACCAGCAGAAAACAATGGTCGCATCTTTGGCGATGAAGAATATTCTGTAAAACCAAAATTGCAAACAGCAAAACCAAAAGCTAAAGAAACATTTGTGCAGCGACCGGTAATGGGCAAGAAATTGGTGAAAGTCAACAAAGCATCCAAAAACACATCCGACTTTGATACAGAGAGTTTGCGCGACCTAAATGTAGGAATGCAAGTTCAACACGATAGATTTGGTAGTGGAAAAGTAGTTAGCATGGATGGAGATTTTCCTAACAATAAAGCAACTATCTTTTTTGATGGGATAGGACAAAAACAGCTATTAATAAAGTTTGCTAAGCTGAGAATTGTGGAATAGAGAGTGAGATTATCCTATGTTTGCCTTTTGAAAGAAATGGGAACGCAGATTTTTTATGATTGTCATGATAAAAAATGATTTTTATTTTGGGGTATAAATGATTTTTCGCCTGTGGCGATTGGATAAAATAATATTACGGAGCGTAATTGCAAGCGAAGCTGAGGATTGTGGATTAACCGCAGAGAAAAAAGAGAAGACGCAGAGTATCTTTTTAAAGAATGTTCGTTATAAAAGGAAATGAAAACTACATTATTTATATTATTTAGTTTGCATATCAACACTTGCTTTTCGCAACAAGACACAACAATTAATGGCAAACATTTTAATACAATTATTTATTATCCTTATTTTGATTATAAAGGCAATGACACAATTAAGAACAACTATGTGATTGGTATTGGAAACACTTTAGACTCGGCAAAAACTGGAATTTGGACATACTACCTAAATGACGGGAGAATCCTCGCTAAAGGAAAGTATAAAAACGGCTACAAGAATGGAAAATGGGTGTATTTAGGCAATCAACTTGGGCTCATTTGGGATAAGTCTGCCAAAGCAAAAGATTATATTAGATTTAATAATACAAACAAAAGACCAGAAATAGTTGATGTTGTAAATACAGAAAAAGTAAGCTATAAAATGATAAATGGCTATTCTCAAAAGTCGCCAATGACAGTACATTTCCTTTAAAAAAAATTTATGAAAAAACTAAAATACCTTTTACTAAAATCATTTTCTCCAAAAGGAGTTTCAACAAGACCAAAAAACACAACAATTCCTGCAAATGCAAGATCATTTTATGATTTCAAATTAAAATCCATTGAAGGAAAAGAAATTGATTTTTCCATTTACACAGGAAAGAAAGTATTAATAGTAAATACTGCATCCGAATGTGGTTATACACCTCAATATGATGAGCTGCAGCATTTACATGAAGCACATGGCAGCAAAGTGACCTTACTTGGTTTTCCGGCAAATAACTTTGGAGGACAAGAACCTGGCACGAATACTGAAATCGGAGCTTTTTGCAGAAAGAATTTTGGTGTGACCTTTCAGTTATTTGGAAAAGTAGATGTTACAGACAATGAATTATATAAATGGCTGAGCGATGAAAATCAAAACGGCTGGAATTCAGAAGCACCAACTTGGAATTTCTGCAAATACCTTATCAATGAAAAAGGAGAGTTGGTAAAATATTATTCTTCCGCTGTTAATCCAATGAGCGATGAGATCCTTAAGATGCTTTAGCTTTTAACCGCTGAGAAAAAGGAGAAGACGCTGAGAACCGCGGAGTTTTTTTAATACTACAATTAATTTTTTAGCAGGATGCATTCCCCCTTTGTAAAAAAGCCTGTCCAGAGCGGAGTCGAAGGAGGGCTAGGGGGATTTCCGAGGATGTTCTTTACGGAGCGTCATTGCGAGTCCCGCGCCTTTGCGGGATGTGGCAATCTCACCTTATCTATATCTTCACCAT
>CAYWAV010000026.1:0-40608 GCA_964456225.1 uncultured Chitinophaga sp.
CGGATAAAGTTGTTTTATCTCCACATATAGCGGGTTGGACGGATGAAAGCAATGAGAAGATTGCGAGAGTATTGGCTGAGAAAATAATTGGACTTTAAACCAGCAAAATTAGTTAACCCCTGCTATTTATCCTCGGGTTTACTACATTATTGTATTTTGAACCGATGCGATAAGTAATACCCGTACTCATATTAAAAATATAACTAGTCGCTATTTCCCTCCGATGAAGGAGTTGTTCATCTCTAGTCGCACCGCCTTTTGGCAGAGATATTTGATCATGAACCAATTCATAGCCAACAAATACACTATAATAAAGTCCTTTACAAATTCTCAAATCAGTTGATAAGAAAGCCGAAAGGCGATTTTTTGAATTATCATTTATAAAATGAGACCCAAGTAGTGAAATACTGACAGACCCCCACGGTTGTGTTACGGAGAATGATACATTCAGTTCATTCTGAAAAATATTTTCTTCGATCTTATCATAAATGGTGGTGTCGGTGTATTCGTAATGATTTGCAGAGATAGACCAAGTAAATGTAAATAGCTTTCGTTGTGATTGAGAATATGGAAAAAGATTATATTCCAATGCCGGAGAAGCTGTTAAATAAAGTTTTCTATTGTTGTATGTTCCGCTACCAGTATTACCAAACAGTCCATATGACCAATGACTATTTAAGCTTTTTACTATCTGTGCATATGCTGTCCTTGATTCGGTATAACTTTTAATTGTATCATTTCCACTAATAAAGCGACTCTCACCATAATCCATATTTGCTCCGAAATCAATTTTAATTTTTTCCGTTGTTTTATTTCCAGATACCGAACCTGAATAGTTTTGATTAAATGAAGACCTTTCTCCGGCAAGATTTCCGCTTGCATTTATATTAAACACCCAAAATTTCCATTTATCAACATTATTGTTTGTCAAACTTGGCTCTATTTCGGGTACTTCAACTTGTATTTTTGAAGCAAGTGCTGTATGTGATACGTAGCGTATTAAACCAAGCTTTATCACTTGGACTAATTCTTTTCTCGTATCATCTTCCATGTTGCCAACTTTAGAAATATATTTCAATGTGTCACAAATATTTGCAAATTTTTTCAATCCAATAAAAAATAAATTGTATTCCATGTTTCCAGCACCTGCCGTTTGACTTGTAATAAACAAATCAACATCCGCAGATTGTTTATCCCTAACATAATTCACAAATTTTATTTCAGTTTTTACGAAATCTTGATAGCAATCTCCACAGTTGAGAAATAAATTTAATGTCGGATTTGGATTATGTTCAGCAACCTCTTGAGCGATAACCATTGAATATGAAGTCACCAGAAATATAATAATGAGTTTTATTTTCATAATTTTAATTAATAATTGGGCAAAGAAAGTCTAATGAAAAACGTATGTTTTTCGTTTTATTTAAATAAGATGATGAATGAATTTAGTTTACTAGCGAGAAGCTCCTATTCTAGAATTACAGCTTCAATAAAGTTATTTATGATGATCTTATCGCCTATTTCCGCCTCTGAAAAGAATAGAAAAAAATCCATTTGTCCGTTGTAATAGGCAACGAATTTTTTTGCTTTGAAGTTCTTTCCAAAAAAGGCACTACCGTCTGCAACTGCACCAATCATTATAGGATGAAGTGATTTTCCACTATTCGCAGTAATAAGTGTTATGTTTTTTAGCTGACTTTCTAATTGCAATTTTGACCTGCCGCTGGTTTTTATTGTGACCCATACAGCTTTCATTGTAGCCATATTTTTAGTAGCCTCTTGACAGCTCACGTAATCGTACTCCGCAGCATCTACATCATAAGAGCTAGAAAGATTAATCTTGTTGGGCAAATTACAGAAATTTTTTGTTTTCCATAGCTTACATTTTGTCAATCGACTTAATTTATTAGTACTTTCTGATTCGACACCATTTTCTATCTTCTCTTCATTTTTAGCTAATTCATCACCCGATGTGTTTTCATTTATAAAAGGATTTTGATCTGCTGATATTTCCGAATTTTTATTTGCGTTCGTGCTTTTTGAAGCAGTATCAACAGTTAATTGAAAAGAATTAGCGGGGCTATTTGCAATTGTTTTTTTCTCCACAATACTTATTGGCATTTTATTGATGACAACATTTTGAGGGATCACTAAAGAATCCTTTTCTTTTGCGCTAGTAGTAATGGCTGTGTCAACTATAGCAGTATATTTTTTGACAGGAGCTGAAAGGTTATATTTGTGGTAAATCAACACACTGGAAGACACAATAATTATCCCAAAAACACCCTTTATTATGAGTGATTTTAACAGAGAAGCTTTAGCAACAATAACATTTTTTGCTATTGCAGTAAAGTCCATCCCTTTAATAATTTGTTCACTTGTAAGCTCTGGACGATTGCTTAGTATTTTATAATTTTTCATTTCTAGCAGTTTAAAAATTGTATTCGTTGCGTTTAGTCGATTTTGGAATAAACACCTTTTAACTTCTCTAAAACCCGATAGGTTTTAACCTTTGCATTGGTTTCGGTAATATTTAAAATTTCGCCTACTTCTGAAAATGGACGCTCTTCAAAATAACGCAGTTCAAGTAGCAATAAATCGTCCTTTGAAAGATAAAGAAGTGCCATTTTTAAGGTCGCAATTAGTTCTGCTTTTGAACTTTCGGTTTCCTCAGCAATATTTTTTATTCCCTTATCATCTATGCTAATCACTCTTGTTTTATTTGAATCACGATAAAATTGATTTATTTCATTAATCGCAATTCTATAAAGCCAACTCGAAAAAGGAAAGCCATGATCTTTATATTTATGAATATTGGTCAAAGCCTTGGTGAAAACAATAGAAGTTACTTCTCTACAATCATCAAGATTCTCAATTCTTTTATAAACAAATTTTAGAATCTGCTCATAATGCTTTACGTATAGCGGTTCAAAACACTGGGAATTTGTTTTAGAATCCTCTATTTGTTGCTTTTCATTGTCCCTAAGCATAAATTCTCAAATTAACTGGCTTCTGAATATGCAACGGAGCATAGTTGTGAAAGATACAAAAAAGATGAAATTTATTATTAATCGAGAAGTACACCCCTTTCAGGATGATTCATCCGATGAGATCGAATAAGTTAAAACGGCTTCACCACCAACTGAACAGTATACCTGCTCTTCACCTCCAACAGCACCATCTTATCGATCGTTACTCTGTCAATGGTTGCTTGGTCGTAATAACGGATGGTGATCAACTCCAGATTATCGTTATATAAAACGCGGTATTGCTTTTGAAGTGTTTTAATTAAATCGGGAAGCTTGCGTTCATCGGCATCCACGCTCACCGAAAAACTGATCGCTGAATTTTGCATCACATTCACCTTCACTTGTTTTTCGGAAAAAAGATTAAAGATGTCACTGAAATTATCTTCTGCAATAAATGAAAAATCTTTCGGAGAAATAGAGATCAATACCTGATTCACTTTAAAAATAAAACAAGGAATAGGCAAGGGTGATTGAACTTCATTGATGATTGTTCCTTTTTCAGCAGGATTCAAAAATGATTTTACAATCAGAGGAGTTTTTTTATTCTGTAAAGGTTTGATCGTTTTCGGGTGAATAACAGTCGCTCCGTAATAAGCCAATTCAATTGCATCTTGATAGGAAAGTTGATCTAACTTTTTTGTCTCGTCAAACCATTTCGGATCAGCATTCAATACACCAGGAACATCTTTCCAAATGGTAACACTTTCTGCGTTGCAAGCATAGGCTAATATTGCTGCCGTGTAATCCGAACCTTCACGACCCAATGTAGTAGTAAAATTTTCGGATGTTCCTCCAATAAATCCTTGAGTGACTATAATAGTCGATTCATCCCCCTTGCCCCCTTCTCTTCGACTCCGCTCTGGGTAAACTCCGGGGGAATTAAATAGTGGAACCAATTCACTGTTCACTACATTTTGAGTTAATTCCCAATCCACTTTTCCTTCTCGATAAGTGTTATCAGTTTGAATAAAATCTCTCACATCTTTCCAAATACTTTTTATTCCAGCTTCCACCAAATATGCATTCACAATTTTAGTAGAAACAATTTCGCCTATGCTTACAATCTTATCATATTCATAATTGTAATTTTCGGTTGGAGTATCTTCTACCGCCCAATCCAGCTCCACAAACGTATTACTGATTTCATTATAAATAGGATTATCTTTCGATGGAAATAATTCTGCGATGATATCGAAATGATATTTTTTTATTTCAGCTAAAATTGTAAGTGCATCTTCCTTTTTATCGTCCACATTTTTTGCAGGGTAAAAAATAGCATCCGTTAATCGCTCCAAAGCATTGGTCATTTTTCCCATTGCCGAAACAACCACCAAAATATTTTCTTTTGGAAAACCTTTTAAAATTTCTGCTACATTTTTTACAGCTTTTGCATCTTTTACGGAAGCACCACCGAATTTAAAAACTTTCATATTCAATTGAATTTATTCAACTTCTATTAGTCACTTCGAGCGGAGTCGAGAAGGACACATTTTAAATCTAAATTCCTTTTGTTCTCGACTCTGCTCGAACTGACTAAAATTAAAATTTGTAATCCGCAATCTGCTCTCCACTCAACTTACAGTTCACCCACTCTCCATCAAAATGTGAATTTACTTTTTCATAAAATTTGATTGCTGGTTCATTCCATTCCAAAACCTGCCACTCCATTCTGCGAACTTTCATTTCTTTTGCTACTTTCACTACTTCATCAAATAATTTTTTCCCAATTCCGTATTTACGATAACTTTCCGTAACAATAATATCTTCTAAAAAAACGCACTTCCCTTTCCAAGTTGAGTATTTGATGTAATAAAGAGAAATGCCTACAATTTTACCATCTGCTTCTGCAACAAAATACTGAAAGATAGGATTTTCACCAAAACCATCACGTTCCATTTCTTCAATGGTAACAGCTACTTCATCAGGTGCTTTTTCATAAGTCGCTAATTCTTGCACTAAACCCAATACTTGTGGCAAATCACTTTTAAACCCTTTTCTGATGCTAATATTCATGGCTGTAAAGTTATTTAATTCTTTGGTTTTAATCATCCAAAAATATTGCGATATTTGTGTAAATTCAAAATAAACAAAAAATGAGTAGAGTTAGAACATTAGGACAATTTATTATTGAAAAACAAGCAGATTTTCCTTATGCAAAAGGTGAATTATCAAGGCTTTTGAGAGACATTGCCATTGCTTCAAAAATCGTGAATAGAGAGGTAACAAAAGCTGGTTTAGCAGATATTTTGGGTGATGTGGGCGAAATCAACATACAGGGTGAAAATGTGAAGAAATTGGACGTTTTTGCAAACGAACAATTTATTGCTGCTTTAAGTGTTGGTGGCGAATGTTGTGCTATTGCTTCTGAAGAAAATGAAGACATTATCATTATCGACAACGAAGTTTCTAAAAATGCTAAATATGTGGTTGCAATGGATCCTTTGGACGGGTCTTCCAATATTGATGTGAATGTTTCTATCGGAACCATTTTTTCTATTTACAGAAGAACATCTTTAACTGGCCCAGGAACCTACGAAGATTTTATGCAACGCGGTACTGAACAGATTGCAGCAGGATATGTGATTTACGGTTCATCTTGTATGATGGTTTATACAACAGGAAAAGGCGTAAACGGGTTTACACTTGATCCTTCTATTGGAGAATTTTGTTTGTCTCACCCAAATATGCAAACTCCAAAACAAGCAAAAACATATTCTATCAACGAAGGAAACTATGTTCATTTTCCTGAAGGAGTAAAAAAATACATTAAATATTGTCAGGAAGAAGACGATGCTACTAATCGCCCCTACTCTTCTCGTTACATTGGTTCTGGTGTTGCCGACATTCACCGAAATTTAATTACTGGTGGTGTTTATATTTATCCAACTACAGCAAAATCTCCGAAAGGGAAATTACGTTTGTTATATGAATGTAATCCATTGGCATTTATATTAGAACAAGCTGGCGGAAAAGCAACTGACGGGTTCAAACGAATCATGGAACAAGATATAAAAGAACTTCACCAACGTACTCCATTGTTCTTGGGTTCTGCTGATATGGTGGATTTAGCTTGCGATTACATGAAAAAGTATTCTTTGACGGAGAAGGTATAATTTTATTGTAAATTTGATAAACAACATCAGAAAATGAAAGTTATAAATCATAAAGGTCATATAGATAAAGATGGAATTCTAAAATTGGACATTCCAACTCAATTGTCAGAATCCGATGTTGATATTGTGGTTGTAATCAGCCCAGCAAACAAGTCACTTTCTAATGATGAATTAAGCGAAACAGAAATTCAAATGATTGAAGAACGTTGGGAGGAATACAAAAAAAATCCCGACAATACAAAAACTTGGGAACAAGTAAAGTCTTCCATCATCAAAAAGTATGACTTATAGAATAATTCTTGCTTCCACTGCAGAGAAAGACATTGAAGAAATTATTGAATGGTATGGAAAAGAAAACAATGACATCAGTCGAAAATTTATTCATGAGCTAGAAGAACAACTACAAATAATTGCTCTTAACCCATTTTTGTTTCAAGAAGTTTATAAAAATTATCGCAAAGCAAATACTGGAAAATTTCCCTACAAAATAGTTTACCGTATTGAAGACGAAAGCATTCTAGTAGCTGCAATAGTTCATAATAAAAGAGAACCAAAAATTTGGCAAAAAAGAACTTAATAAAAATATTCTCAAAACCCTCATTTATTAAATTAAATGAGGGTTTATTTTTTGTATCTTTACTCTCCATTTTAAGAGCATTCAAGGTATGAAAGCTTGCAAAGTGAGAAAAGAAAAATGAACACTTTTGTTCATGCTCAACAATAAAACAGTCCTTGACTGTGACTAAGGAAGACATTTTACGCAAGTACGGAGAGTCAAGTAACAATTCTTCTCTAATACAAGAATTGGCTGGGAATACTACGCGCGTTCAGCTCAAAAGTGTCATTGGTTCCGGAATTTCTTTCATTGCTGCCTCTGCTTATCAGCACATTCACAAAACAAATTTATTTATTCTTTCCGATAAAGAAGAAGCCGCATATTTTCTCAATGATTTAGAAAATTTATTGGGTCAACAAAATGTGCTGTTCTTTCCGGCATCGTATCGAATGCCATATGAGCACGAAGAAGTTGATAACGCAAATATTTTATTGAGAGCAGAAGTATTAAATAAAATCAATACAGGCAAAAAACACATTTGTATTGTTACCTACCCAGAAGCACTCACCGAAAAAGTTGTTACAAAAGCTCATCTTACTAAAAACACACTTGAATTAAAACAAGGAGAAAAAATTTCTATCGACTTTATCACCGATGTTTTAAATGAATACGATTTTGAAAGAGCCGATTATGTTGTAGAACCCGGACAGTTTTCAGTACGTGGTGGAATTGTAGATATTTTTTCATTCTCGAATGAATATCCCTATCGGGTTGAATTTTTAGGGAATGATGTTGATTCTATTAGAAGCTTTGACCCTACAACTCAGTTGTCGGTTCACAAAGTAACTTATTGCAACATTATTCCGAATGTACAAACCAAGTTGCTACAAGAAAGCCGACAAACCTTTTTTGAATTTATTCCCGAGAGCTCTGTCATTTGGTTCAAACATTTTCAATTGACATTGGATAGAATTGAAAAGGCATTTCTGTTGGCAGAAGATTCTTTTTCCAAGCTCGATTCAGTAATTGCTCAATTACCTCCTGATGAATTATACGTTCACAAAGAAATTTTTAGCAAACAAGTATTGGGATTCCCAGTTGTTGAATTCGGAAATCACTTCTCATTGGCGCCCACCAAAACAATTACTTATAACTTTTCACCGCAACCCAGCTTCAATAAAAATTTTAGTTTTTTATTGGACAACTTAAATGCGAATACTAAAAACAAATATGACAATATTATCTTTGCAGAAAATCACAAACAAATTGAAAGACTCTATGTCATTTTCGAAGACATAGGGAAGGTTGCGAAAAACAATGAATCAAGCCCGCTTCCTTTTATTGAAGGCTGGGCATCTTTTCACGAAGGATTTATTGATAACGAATTAAAACTTGCTTGCTATACCGATCATCAAATTTTCGACCGCTATCATCGTTTCCGTTTAAAAAGTAGTTTTTCTAAAAAGAGCGAAGCACTTACTTTAAAAGAGCTCAAAGGATTAAATCCAGGAGATTATATTACACATATTGATTATGGTATAGGCAGATATGGAGGCTTGGAAACCATTGAAGTGAATGGTAAAACTCAGGAAACAATTCGGCTTGTTTACAAAGATTATGATATTGTTAATATCAGTATTCACTCACTTCACCGCATTGCAAAATATTCGGGTAAAGAAGGTGCTGAACCAAAAATAAATAAACTCGGTACAAATACTTGGGCAACTTTAAAACAAAAAACAAAGAAAAAAGTAAAAGAGATTGCCTACGATTTAATTCAACTCTACGCAAAAAGAAAAGCGTTAAAAGGTTTTCAATTCAGTCCTGATAACTATTTACAAAATGAACTAGAAGCCTCTTTTATTTACGAAGACACTCCCGATCAAATTAAATCGACTGCCGATGTAAAAAAAGACATGGAGAGCGAATGGCCAATGGACAGACTTATTTGCGGAGACGTTGGATTTGGCAAAACAGAAGTAGCAGTCCGTGCTGCTTTCAAAGCAGTATGTGACAGCAAACAAGTTGCCATTTTAGTTCCTACTACTATTCTTGCTTTACAACATTTCAAAACATTTAGAGAACGTTTAAAAGATTTACCTTGTACTGTTGATTACATCAATCGGTATCGATCTGCAAAACAACAAAAAGAAACATTGGAAAAAGTTGCTGAAGGGAAAGTTGATATTTTAATTGGCACACATGGCATTGTTGGCAAAGGAGTAAAATTCAAAGACCTTGGATTAATTATTATTGATGAAGAACAAAAATTTGGTGTTGGTGTTAAAGATAAATTGAAAACGATTAAAACAAATGTAGACACGCTTACACTTACCGCTACTCCCATTCCACGAACTTTACAATTTTCAATGATGGGTGCGCGAGATTTGTCAGTCATTAATACACCTCCACCGAATCGCTATCCGGTGCAAACGGAGCTGCATACTTTCAACGAAGAAATTATTCGCGATGCAATATCTTTTGAGATTTCACGTGGCGGACAAGTATTTTTTGTTCACAACCGTGTACAAAATATTTTAGAAGTTGCAGGAATGATTCAGAGATTATGTCCGGATGCAAAAGTAGCAATCGGTCACGGCCAATTGGAAGGTGATAAATTAGAACAAGTAATGATGGATTTTGTGGACGGAGAATTTGATGTGTTGGTGGCGACAACAATTATTGAAGCAGGGTTGGATATTTCTAATGCAAATACCATCATCATCAATCAAGCACACATGTTTGGCTTGAGTGATTTGCACCAGATGCGTGGACGTGTTGGACGTTCCAACAAAAAAGCATTTTGTTATTTATTGACAACACCCGTTTCTCTTTTAACACCCGAAGCACGCAAGCGATTAAAAGCCATTGAAGAGTTTTCAGATTTAGGAAGCGGATTCAGCATTGCGATGCGCGATTTGGATATTCGTGGCGCAGGAAATTTATTAGGAGGCGAACAAAGTGGTTTCATCAATGAGATTGGTTTTGAAATGTATCAGAAAATTTTGGATGAAGCGATTTTAGAATTAAGAATGGAACATGAAGAATTGCGAGATACGAATGTAGGAGGCTCACAAAAATATACTCAAAAACAACACAGTCAATATATTTCCGATTGTGTGATTGACACTGATATGGAAATATTAATTCCGGATGAGTACGTAAACAACATTACGGAGAGATTGAATTTATACAGAGAATTAGATGATTCCTTTTCTGAAGAAGGATTAACAAAATTTGAAGCTCAACTGAAAGACCGTTTTGGGCCGGTTCCTGAGCAAGCACTCGAATTGATTCACACCATTCGTTTACGCTGGTTGGCAATGGAAATTGGGTTTGAAAAATTATTGTTGAAAAATAACCGCATGACAGGTTATTTTTTACAAAATCAAAAATCACCTTATTACCAAAGTGAAGTGTTTACCAAAGTCTTGAAGTTTGTTCAGCAAAATGGAAGACTTTGTAAAATGAAAGAAGCAAATGGGAAACTTACTCTTTCATTTGAAAATATAAAATCTATTGATGATGCAATTAATGTTTTGAAACCTGTGGTTTGCTACTAGTGAATACAAAACTATTGTGTGTTTTTATTTTAAACCCCTTGGTGATTCGATGAAGGAATTGAGACCTGTTGTTGTTTGATATACTACTAAAAAACACTAAATTTGGTTGCTTAAATAGAATTTCAACCATTTATCAATAATAAAATGTTACCGGTCAGAAATGACAACACAATCATGACAAGAACAATAAAGTATTTTATTGGAATAACACTTTGTCTATGTCATTTCATTTCGCTAGGCCAACAAAACAAAATTGACTCTCTCCTCACTACTCTTAAAAATTCAAAAGACGACACCATTAAGGTAAATACTCTTAATAGTCTTTTTTTGGAATTTGAATTTACAGACGATAAAAAGGCAATAGAATATTTGAATCAAGCGCTTCAGTTATCTAAAAAAATTAATTATAAAAAAGGATTAGCTAATACTTATACGCATTGGGGTTATTTTTATGAGGATAAAAGTAATTACCCTGAAGCACTTAGCAATTATAAACTTGCGCTAAAAATAAATGAAGAAATAAACAATATGACAGGGACTGCAACGTCTCATGGCAACATCGGATTTGTTTATTACCATCAAGGAGATTACCCTCAAGCCTTAAAAAATTATTTCATTTGTTTGAAAATAGCCGAAGTACTCGGGAATAAAAAAATCATTGCTGACTGTTATCTAAACATAGGAAACATTTACCATGAGCAAGTCAATTACCCGGAAGCATTAAAAAATTATGTTGCTTGTTTAAAAATAAAAAAAGAAATAAATGATGAAAGGGGAATTGCGGGTGCATATAATAACATCGGATTGGTTTATGCGGACCAAGGCGACTACCCTAGAGCATTGAAAAATTATTTTGAGGCTTTGGATATTAATAAAACACTTGCGAATAACACTTGGATGGCCATTAATTATAGAAATATTGGGTTAGTTTACTCCTATCAAGGCAACTTTTCAGAAGCATTAAAGAACCATTTTGCTGCCTTAGAAATAAGGGAAGCCATTGGGGACAAATCAGGCATTGGGTCATCTGTAACTAGCATTGGAGCTATTTTCATAAAACAAAAAAAATACTCTGAAGCTCAAAAGTATTTGTCTAAAGCAAAAAATCTGCTAAAAGAAGTTGGATCTAAAGCATTTTTAAAATATGCTTATATGCATTTAGCAGAATTAGATAGTGCAAAAGGGGATTTTAAAACAGCATATGAAAATCATAAATTATATATTCTATATCGAGACAGTCTGGACAATGAAGAAACCCGAAAAAAAACTATTCAGAGCCAAATGACTTTTGATTTTGAGAAAAAGGAAGCTGTTGCAGAAGCACAACATAAAAAAGAATTACAAAATCAACAAGCATTATCGGAGGAAAAAAGCAGAAAGCAAAAAATTATTATCCTATTTGTTTTGGTTGGTTTATTATTAGTAGTCGTGTTCGCAATTTTCATTTTTCGGTCATTAAAAGTTACTCGAAAACAAAAACATACAATTGAATTACAGAAGAGTATTGTAGAACAACAGAAGAAAATCGTTGAAGAACAAAAACATATAGTCGAAGAGAAGCAGAGAGAGATTATTGATAGTATAACATATGCAAGACGAATTCAACGTTCGCTCTTACCTACAGAAAACTATATTAACAAAAATTTAAAGCGTTTACTGAGAAGCCATTAAAAAAGAAGCGACCCTTTTGAATTCAACAAGTATAAAAATTCTTTCCCCTCACTGTATCTTTTTACAAATCCCTGCATTATGACCTCAAAAAGTATTCACCTCAAAAACCAAATCGTATGAAAAAGAATTTAAATGCAGTGGGATTCATCGCGGCATTGCTGATGTTCTCAACAGTTGTAATGAAAAGCAATCATCTTCCAGGAGCTGGAATAATAATGGCATTAGCAGGGTTCGGGCTAAGTGTTTACCTCCCTTTCTTTTTGCTTTATAAGTCTGGAGAATCATCTAACTCTGGAAAAAATGTGACCGGAATTATTGGGGCCATTTCAGCTTCTGTACTTAATTTAGGAATAAGTTTTAAATTTCAGCACTGGCCAGGAGCTGGAGTCATGATTGTTTTAGGGCTTGCGTCTTTTGCTTTAGTTTTTATCCCAATGCTATTAAGAAAAAAGTTAAAGGGAGAACCTTCCGAACGCAAAACCTTAATGAATACCTTAGGTGCAAGTGGACTAACGTTATTTGCCTTGGGCATTTTATTTAAAATACAACATTGGCCAGGCGCTGCAATTATGTTGGGTTTAAGTGTATTCCTTTTATTTTTCGGATATTTTTTAATGTATATGTCGGACAAAACAATTAATGCAGAAGAAAAAACAAGCTACTTAAGAAAAGCATTTTTGTCGGTGATTATTGGAAGTGTTGTAACCTCCTTAATTTTGATAGCGCTGAACAAACCTTATTTACCTCCAGCTTCACAGGAGATGGCCACAAAGTAGTTTAACCGCAGAGAACGCATAGGAACCGCAGAGAATTGCTGAGAGAAAATTAAATACAAAGCCCCAAGTTTTAAAACTTGGGGCTTTGTATTTAATTTTTTTAATTGCCAACTGATAAATTGCCAACTGCTCTCTATCCCATGCTATTCGCAATAGCGGTAAACGTTACATCATTTTTTCCTAATTTGGAAATGATGCTCATGTGAGATTTAAGTGCTGTCCAAAAAGTATCATTATAAATATATGGAACCCCAAATTCTTTTGCAGTTGCTTCTACAATTGGTGCAATTTCTGGATAGTGTACATGACAAATGCGAGGAAATAAATGATGTTCTGTTTGATAATTCAAACCTCCTACATAATAAGTAATCAACCAGCTTCCTCTTGAAAAATCAGCTGTTGTTTCCATTTGATGAATTGCCCATTCATTTTGAATGTTACCTTTTTCGTCTGGCTCTGGAAATTTTGCTTCTTCAACAACGTGTGCTAACTGAAATACAATGCTTAAAATCAATCCGGCAATTGCGTGCATGATTAAGAAACCAGCAAATAAATGCATGAATGACATATTTAAGAAAATCATAGGCAAGGCAAACATGTATGTAAAATAAACTGCTTTCCAAAAAATCAAGCGAAGTAAAATGACTATGTTTTGAGAGGTACTATCACGATGTTGCCCTTCTCTAATAAATTGAATGTACTGAACGAAATCTTTTGCAGTTATCCAATATAAAGACATAATCGAGTAAAAAACAAAAACATAAGCCACCTGAAGGCGCTGAACCTTTTTGTATTTCCCTGCAGGAGAAAACCGCATAATTACTTTGTTATCAATGTCTCTATCGTGTTCGTGAATATTGGTATAGGTGTGATGTAACACATTGTGCTGCGTTCTCCAATTTTTATTGTCACCACCCACAAGTGTAAGGGCCTGAGCCATCATTTTATTAATGAAAGGATTTGCAGAGTATGCATCATGGTTGGCATCGTGCATTACACTCATCCCGATACCTGCTAAACCCAAACCCATCACTACATAACAAAGCAAAACGCCCCAATAACTTAGGTCCATCGTCCACATTAATGCATAGGGCACAAAATATAGGGAAAGCATAACAACAGATTTAAAAACCATGTTGGTATTGGCGTGCTGGGAAATATTATTATCGATGAAGTATTGGTCAACGCGACTTTTTAAGGTATTGAAAAATTGCGTTTTGTCCTTATTGATAAACTTAATCTTTGGCTTTGTAGTTGCGCTCATTCTAATCTATTTTGCTTACAAATTTACTCAAAATAATGGTTGAATATCCAAATTTCGACCAACAGGCTGAAAATCAGTCTATAAGTTCAAATCCATCCGTTTATAAAAGATCATCATAGGGATAACAAAGAGAATGGAAGCCACAATTCCTGCAATGCTTATATCATTGACTACTAACAAAATGGTTTCTTTTACAAAAAAGGTAATTAGAAACAATTGAACGCCCCACCGTTTCATGTGCCATAAACCAATATAGGATATAAAGCTGGTGGCCACAATTAAACCAAACAAAGCAGGATACCAGTCGCCCATCTTTTTGATAGCGGGCGAAAACACCGAAGGAAAACTAAAGACAATCCAGATAAAGCCCAGAATACAGACGATTGTTAGGAGAACCGGACGTTTAAATGATGATTGCATATTGTTCCTACTATCATTCCGTGCTACGAAACGGAATCTGTTAATTGTATCTACTGCTTCTAATGATGAGATCCCGTGTCGCGACACGGGATGACGTTTATAATAAAACACTTCTCCTACTCTCCGTTCTACCAACTCAAGACTAATTGGACCTAATCGCTTCCACGGGATCCAACTGAGATGCTCCGTATGCAGGTACAAATCCTGAAACCACTCCTATTAATATAGAAATAGTGAATCCCAATATTACATTTGATTTGCTCAAAACAATCTCCATTCCAATGGAATCCCCAGCCACCAAGGTAAGCAGGAATACAATCAAGAGCCCTATCGTTCCTCCTATCAGCGACAAAAAGATGGCTTCGAATAAAAATTGAGAAAGAATAAAATAATTTTTAGCTCCCAACGATTTTTGTATCCCTATAATATTAGTACGTTCTTTAACAGACACAAACATGATGTTGGCAATTCCGAACCCCCCCACCAAAATTGAAAAACCTCCAATCACCCAACCTACCAAACCTACCACTCCAAACAAACTATCAAACTGAGTTGAAATTAAACTGGTTTGATTCAGTGCAAAATTATCGTCCGATCGTGGCTTTAGTTTCCTTATAGAACGCATCAATCCTGTGAGCTCATCAATCAAATCATCATTGCTGATTCCTGATTTTGCCCTCACCAAAATCTGAGGATCCAAATCTTCGTTTCTGATGTCTATCAACGTCCTCGCATAGTTAATCGGAACCAACACTTCGGTATCTACACTACCACCCAAAATGCTTTCCCCTTCTTTTTTGAAAACACCTATCACCATTACCTTTGCACCGTTTATTTTCACCATTTCTCCAATCGGATTTTGATTAGGGAACAATGCTTTTGCAAGCACATCTCCAATAACCGCAACGGGTCGACCGGATGCTGATTCAATTTCTGTAAAATAGCGTCCATCAGCGATTTCAAAATTTTTAACTCTGTCGTATTGATGAGAAGCACAATTGATATTTACCCTTTCGATGCTGTTACTTTTGTACTTAATAGTAATCCTTGAACTAATTAGAAAGGCTGCAGATTGCGCCCCATCACACTTTTCCAGAATTTTGTTTAACTCAGGATAATCCGGAACGGGCCGATTCATATACTTCCACCAGGGATAATCAGGCCCAAAGGTCCATGGCCATTTTTGCACAAAAACAACATCATCTCCTAAGCTTTGCACACTTTTGCGAAGATTTTGCTCCAATGAATCAACAATGGTGAACACTATGATAATGGCGAAAATACCAATGGTGATACCCAACAGCGACAGAAAGGTGCGCAATTTATTTGTCGCCAATGAAGCAATGGCGAACGAAACACTTTCCTTTAATAAACCAAAAACAATCATTCAAAAATCAAATTGAAACGTTACAAATGTACCAAAAAAAATTGCCTAAAAACGTGTAATTTTTTTGAGTTGGAAAAACCTCTGAAACTGCCTTTATTAACAAAAATAACATTTATCAACAAAGTGCGTATAACAGGCACAGAGCGGATAAAAATTAATACTTTTGCAATACAAAATTTACATCGAATATGAGTGGTACAAAAAAGATAAAAAATGCACTTATTTCGGTGTATTACAAAGATAATTTAGAGCCTGTTATTCATCAACTGAGTGCATTGGGTGTGAAAATATTTAGCACTGGTGGCACACAAGAGTTTATTGAAAAGCTTGGTGTTGCTGTTACTCCGGTTGAATCCTTAACTTCTTATCCATCCATTTTAGGAGGCAGAGTAAAAACTTTGCATCCAAAAATTTTTGGTGGAATCCTTAGCAGAAGAGAATTACAAAGTGATATCGATCAATTAGAAGAATACGAAATTCCTGAAATTGATTTGGTAATTGTGGATTTGTATCCTTTTGAAGAGACTGTTAAATCAGGTGCTGCAGAGCAATCAATAATTGAAAAAATTGACATTGGAGGGATTTCTTTGATTCGTGCCGCAGCAAAAAATTTCAAGGATGTGGTGATTGTTTCTTCTAAAAATGAATACACTTATTTGCATGACAATATTTTAGTTGAACAGAAAGGGGCTTCATCATTGGACGACAGAAGACATTTGGCAACATGCGCATTCAATGTATCATCACATTACGACACAGCTATCTTCAATTATTTCAACGGAGAAAAAACAGTTGCATTCAAACAAAGCATTCAAGACGCAAAAGTATTACGCTATGGCGAAAACCCACATCAAAAAGGAGTTTTCTATGGCAACTTGGATGAGATGTTCACTAAGTGGAACGGAAAAGAATTATCCTACAACAATTTATTAGATGTAGATGCTGCAGTAAGTTTAATCTCTGAATTTACAGATACAACATTCGCCATTTTAAAACACAACAACGCTTGTGGAATTGCTTCTCGTCCAAAATTAGTAGATGCGTATTTAGCAGCATTGGCAGGCGACCCAACAAGTGCATTTGGTGGTGTGTTAATTACCAACAAAGAGATTGATTTAGCAACTGCTGAAGAAATCAATAAATTATTTTGCGAAGTCATCATCGCTCCGACATACGATGTAAAAGCAATTGAATTATTAAAATCAAAACCAAACAGAATTATTCTTCAGCAAAAAAATGCAACACTTGCTGCTAAATCATTCCGAACATTATTGAACGGTGTGATTGAACAAGACAAAGATTTAAAAACAGAAACGAATACAGATATGCAAACGGCCACCAAAACAGCACCATCAAAAGATGAATTGCGTGACTTGGAATTTGCAAATAAAATTGTGAAGCATACAAAATCAAATACCATTGTACTAGCAAAAAATAATCAATTGCTCGCAAGTGGCGTTGGACAAACATCTCGTGTAGATGCATTGCAACAAGCAATTGTAAAAGCAAACAATTTTGGTTTTGATTTAAAAGGATCGGTAATGGCATCGGATGCATTTTTTCCTTTTCCTGATTGTGTAGAAATTGCTCACAAAGTTGGAATATCAGCAGTAATTCAACCGGGCGGTTCTATTAAAGATAAAGATTCAATTGCTTATTGCGATGCAAATGGAGTAAGTATGGTAATGACTGGAACACGACATTTTAAACACTAAAAAGGTGATTGGGTGATTAAGTAATTAGGTGACTGGGAAAAGAAAAACAAAAAAATTAAAAATAAAAATTAAAACCGATTTGAAATTTTAGAAAAAATAGTTGGCTCGTATTTCACAACAACACATTTTCAAATTTTCAAATTAAATAATTATCTAATTGAACTATGGGTTTATTTAATTTTTTAACACAAGAAATTGCGATTGACTTAGGAACAGCCAACACGCTTATTATTCATAACGACAAAGTAGTAGTAGACGAACCGTCTATTGTTGCTGTTGATAGAATGAGCGGGAAAGTAATTGCTGTAGGTAAGCAAGCCATGCAAATGCACGGTAAAACGCATGAGAATATCAAAACCATTCGTCCGCTAAAAGACGGAGTAATTGCGGATTTCCACGCAGCGGAGCACATGATTCGCGGAATGATCAAAATGATTAATCCGGGTAGAAGATTATTTCAACCTTCTTTGAAAATGGTAATTTGTATTCCCTCCGGAATCACTGAGGTAGAAAAACGTGCGGTACGTGATAGCGCTGAACATGCAGGAGGAAAAGAAGTTTATTTAATTCACGAACCAATGGCTGCAGCAATCGGAATTGGAATTGATGTGGAAGAACCGATGGGAAATATGATTATTGATATTGGTGGTGGCACAAGTGAAATTGCCGTTATCGCATTGGGTGGAATTGTTTGTGATAAATCCATTCGTATTGCGGGTGATGAATTTACTTCTAACATTGAAGAGTACATGCGTAGACAACATAACATTTTAATTGGCGAGCGTTCTGCTGAAAGGGTAAAAATTGAAGTAGGTGCCGCCATGACAGAAATTGATAATCCTCCACCGGATTATGCTGTGCACGGAAGAGATTTGATGACAGGTATTCCAAAAGAAATTTATGTTTCCTATGTTGAGATTGCACACGCTTTAGATAAATCGATTTCAAAAGTAGAAGAAGCAATTTTGAATGCATTGGAGATGACACCACCCGAACTTTCTGCCGATATTTTCAGAACGGGAATTTATTTAGCGGGTGGTGGTTCCATGTTACGTGGATTAGATAAACGTATTTCATTAAAAACAAAATTACCTGTTCACATTGCTGAAGACCCACTAAGAGCTGTTGCCCGCGGAACGGGTATTGCGTTGAAGAACGTAAACAAGTTCCCTTTCTTGATGAAATAGAGAATTGATGACATTGTCCTTCTCGACTCCGCTCGAAGTGACATCGTACTGTCCGTTCGAGCGGAGTCGAGAACCAGGCTGACTAAGGAATTAAAATTAAAAAAACAATTCTTCAATTTCCTTTAAATGCGTAATCTAGTAGAATTCATTGCAAAAAATTATTATTTCTTTTTGTTTCTCTTGCTTGAAACATTTTGCATCTACATACTTGTTCAAAATAATAAATTTCAACGTGCCAGTTTTGTAAATTCCTCCAGCCAAATTTCTGCATCCATATTAAGTACTTCTGAAAACATTCAGCACTATTTTTATCTAAAAAACGAGAATGAACGATTGGCAAAAGAAAATGCTGAATTACGCTCTCATGACTTGCTTTCGTTTTCAGTTCTGGTGAATGGAGAATATACGGTGAACGATACAGTAAAGAAACAAAAGTATACTTATACACATGCGAAAGTAGTTAACAATTCCACAAACAGAAGAAATAATTTTCTTACACTCGACAAAGGTTCAAAGCATGGAGTGTCCAATACGATGGGAGTCATGACAAGTGATGGAGTTGTTGGAATCGTAGAAAATGTATCTGAGAATTTTTGTACCGTAAAATCTTTATTACACAGCAATACCATTATCAATTCAAAATTAAAGAAAGATGGTTCTTTTGGCCCGCTCAATTGGAATGGAGAAAGTTTTGAATTTGCAACACTAAATGATATTCCTACACACGTTCGTTTACTCAAAGGGGATACAGTTGTAACTAGTCAATATACAAATTTCTTCCCTGAAAACATTTTAATCGGAACTGTTGAAAGTTATTATCGCGAATCTACTAAACCTTTTTACACAGTGAAAGTAAAACTCGCTACTGATTTTAAAAAATTATCACACGTGTACATCGTTGAAAATTTATTAAGAAAAGAGCAAGTGGAATTAGAGAAAAAAACGGAGGCTGGAATAAAATAAAATGACAAACACCATCATTAGAAATATTATTCGCTTTTTTGTACTCGTTTTAGTACAAGTACTCATTGTGAAAAACATTGAACTTGGACGATTCATTAATCCTTTTGTTTATGTACTTTTTATTTTAATGTTACCATTTGAAACACCTAAATGGTTATTACTTGTTGCATCCTTTTTTTTAGGAATCACCATTGATATGTTTTATGATACGTCTGGAATGCATGCTGCTGCTTGCGTTTTGATGGCTTACATTCGTCCCGGTATATTAAAATTATTTTCTCCACGCGATGGTTATGAATTGGGAACTCAACCCAGCATCCAATATCTAGGAATTCCTTGGTTTCTTTCTTATGCCGGAATTTTGGTAGTGCTTCACCACCTCGTTTTATTCTACATTGAAATTTTTCGCTTCAGCGAATTTTTCTCTACTTTCTTCAGAGTTATTGTCAGCTCCATTTTCACTTTACTTTTAGTTGTAATTAGTCAGTATTTATTTCAGCGTAAAAAAGATCAAGAATGAACCAGCTATCCGACAGAAAATTTATTATCATCGGAGTTTTTATATTGGTTGGACTAATATACATTTCTCGCTTGTTCTATATTCAGGTAATAGACGATACATACAAACTAGATGCAAGAAATCAGGCTTTCCGCTATACTACTGAGTTTCCCATCAGAGGATATATTTACGACAGAAACAATAAATTGCTTGTTTACAATGAAGCAGCTTATGACTTAATGGTTCTTCCAAAAAATGTGAAGAACATTGACACCATGGATTTTTGCAGTTTGCTTGGAATTACAAAAGAGCAGTTTCTAAAAAAAATGAAGAAGGCTATTCAGGCTCCGAATTCTCCACGTAAAGAATCTATTTTTGAAAAACAACTTTCTCCAAAAGATTATGCATCCTTGCAAGAAGTGTTATATCGCTTTCCAGGATTTTTTGTTCAATCGCGTACATTACGGAAATATCCGAAAAAAATTGCGGCACACATGCTTGGGTATATTGGTGAAGCTGACAAAAGAACAACAGAAAGAGATCCTTATTATAGAGAAGGTGATTATTTAGGGATAAGTGGTATAGAAAAAAGCTACGAAAAAGTTCTGCGTGGAAAAAAAGGAATGCATATCATCATGAAAGATGTAAACAACCGCGACATGGGAAGTTACATGAATGGATTGTATGATACAATAGCCATTTCTGGGAAACCACTTACCACTACTCTTGATGCCGACTTACAAGAATATGCTGAACAACTGATGCAAAATAAATTGGGAAGCGTTGTAGCAATTGATCCATCAACAGGAGAAATTTTAGCAATTGTAACTAGTCCGACTTACGATCCGAATTTGTTTGTTGGAAGAACAAGAAATAAAAACTTTGTTGAATTATCACAAGACTCAATAGGAAAACCATTGTTCAATCGTTCAACAATGGCATCTTATCCTCCGGGGTCTACTTTTAAATTGGTGATGGCGTTGATTGGATTGAATGAAGGAGTGCTGACTGCAGGGACTAGATATCCTTGTGCACGAGGTTATCCTCCGTTGGGTGGCCGACCAAAATGTCACCCACATGGTTCACCAATGGATTTGGAAGGCGCTATTGGTACTTCTTGTAACTCTTATTTTTCTTACGTTTTTAAAAGTGTAATTGACGATAAGAAATATAACAACACGCAGAAAGCTTATGCCAACTGGCGTGATATTGCTACTAGTTTTTGTTTAGGAACAAAAACCGGTTCTGATTTAGCCAACGAGTTAAGAGGAAATGTTCCTAGTATCGGTTATTACGATAAAGTTTTCGGAAAAAACTGGAAAGCAAGTAATGTTATTTCATTAGGTATCGGACAAAATGAATTAGGAATTACTCCGCTGCAAAATGCTAACCTGGTTGCAATTATTGCAAACAAAGGTTGGTACTATACTCCACACATTGTAAAAGCAATTGATGGAAATCCGAATGACACTATCTTAGACAAATTCAAAGTAAAGCATTACACTAAAATAAAAGACACAGCCATATACAACATTGTTATTGCAGGAATGGTAAAAGCAGTAGAAGGCGGAACCGCTGCAATGCTCAAAATTGACGGGATTCCATTTGCTGCAAAAACTGGTACAGCACAAAACTCAGGAAAAGACCACTCGGTATTTGTTTGTTTTGCTCCAGTAGACAATCCGAAAATTGCTATTGGAATTTTAATTGAAAATGGAGGCTGGGGTTCATCGTATGCCGGACCAATTGCCAGATTGATGATGGAAAAATATCTGAAAGGGGAAATCACTCGACCAGATTTAGAAAAAAGAATGTTAGAAACCGACTTAATACACAAAGGAAAAAATGCAGCGGTCACTGAACAACACTAGTATTTTTTACAATGTGGATTGGATAACAGTCCTCACTTACCTCCTATTAGTAACAATGGGCTGGCTGAATATTTATGCAGCTGTATACAACGAAGAGCATTATGTAATTACCGACATCACACAAAAATATGGCAAGCAATTAATTTGGATTGGAACATCACTAGTTCTTGCATTGATTATTCTCATCATTGATGAAAATTTTTATACTGCATTTGCTTATTTTATTTTTGGCGCTCTACTCCTTGCAAACATTGCCGTTCCTTTCTTAGGTCGAGAAGTCAAAGGAAGCAGCTCTTGGTTTCGATTTGGTGATTTTGGAATTCAGCCTGCCGAGTTTATGAAGTTTGCTGCCAATCTTGCACTTGCAAAATTTTTAAGTAATCAAAATATTAAAATTGCAGATTATAAAAATACATTCATCTCCCTACTTATTATTGGAATTCCTGCCATCATTATTATTAAGTTGCAAAACGAAACAGGATTGGCAATTGTTTTTGCAGCGTTTATTCTTATGCTTTACAGAGAAGGGCTTTCAGTAAACTATCTTATTATTTGCGTACTAGCCGCCATTCTCTTCATTCTTGCTTTGTTGGTTAATAATTTTTATCTCTATGGCATTATTGTTATCCTTTCGGCTATGGCAATGCTATTTTATAAGCGTAGTACAAAAAACATAATCACAGGAGCTGCTATTGCATTGCTTGCTTGTGTGATGGTAAAAGGAACAAGCTCTGTTTACGAACACATGGAACCACATCAAAAAACACGTATTGATGTTTTACTTGGAAGAGGAACTGTTGATTTAAAGGACGAAGGCTACAACGTGAACCAAGCAAAAATTGCCATTGGCTCTGGAGGATTTGCTGGAAAAGGTTATTTGCAAGGAACACAAACAAAATACAATTTCGTTCCCGAACAGGATACTGATTTTATTTTTTGCACAGTGGGTGAAGAATGGGGATTTATTGGGAGCACCATTGTGATTATTCTTCAATTATTTTTAATCATACGAATAATTTTTATGGCTGAACGACAACGTTCTTCTTTCAGTAGGATATACGGATATGGCGTAGCATCCATTTTATTTTTTCACTTAACAGTAAATATAGGAATGACGATTGGGCTTGCTCCTGTAATTGGAATCCCATTGCCTTTCTTCAGCTACGGAGGATCTTCTTTGTGGTCGTTTACAATTCTACTTTTTATTTTTATAAAATTAGATTCAAAAAGACTGCAGATTTTGAGGTAACATACTAAACAATCTTATTTTCTGCTTTCTCTTTAATAATTTCCTGTACTGTACGATTTTCAATTTTACTTTCAAGCCAGGAAATAATATCAAAATACATAAATGCACGTTTTTCGTATTTGTTCTTTTCCAACCTCAGCATTTGTTTTTTTAAGATAACGAATTGTTTTTTTAAATTCCGTTCAGTAGCATCGAAAAACAAATCTTTAAGGAAATGCAAAATGTATTTCTGATACTGACTCAATTGCCCTTTTTTTCTGAAATAACGGTAAGTTGAACGAATGGTTGATTCTACCAAGTAGTCGTTGCCAAGTTCGAAATGGCAAACTAACAACAATATTCTAGTAAAAGAATAAATGTCTTCTCTGAAATCACTTTCTTTTTCGTTATATATTTTATTTAACCACTTAGTGGCTATTTTATAATTGCCGCTGCCTATATACAAACAGGCAATTTTATAGTACAGCAATAAAACGGAGTGTTTATCCAACTTTGGAACAAATTTGTTCAACTCACTTTCTAGAGCGCCCACTATTCGTATTCCAGATTTAAATTCACCCAGCATAAAGTGTCGGTTTATCTCATGTACATAAATTGCTTTAAATAAATTCAAGTTAATGTTTTCGGTAAGCACTAAACTTTTGTTGCGCTTAATGGCTATGAGTTGCTTTTGTGTTTCTGAAAATTCTTTGTATTTATAGAGCTTGTTTTGAACTGCCAACAAGCTGTTTAATGATTTGATATACATTTCCAGTTTATGTCTTTTCATCTCCGGTTGTTCTTCAAACAATTTAACCCAATTTTTAGCATGCTCAAATCCTCTTTTAAAATCTTGACAAAAAAAATAAAATCCAACATAACAACTATTAAGGTATAATTTTTCCTGAAAAGACAACTTCTCAAGTGAAAACTTTGGCATACTGGCATTGAAATAATTTATTACATTTTCTAAATCTTTTTTTGTTTTGATAAATCCTCTTTTAACATAATAAGAATTCAATTTTAGTGAGAGGTTTGAGAACGCATTAATATTTTTAATACTTTCAGCAACAACTTGTGTCTCTAAAACTAACCTATTTACTCTCTCCTCATTCCCATCATCAAATGTTTTAGGAATAACATATTTTTCTAACTCCAAAATTTCAAGTAACAAAACGGCCCTGTCATTTTTAATTGCCATTCTCTTTGCTTTGTCTAACATTTTAACGCATTCTTTATATAAGCATTTATTATATAATATTCTTGAAAAATCAATTAGTTCAGTAATTTTTAGATTTTCCAAATTACTACTGTTACATAATTTCATGCATTTCAATACTTGAACATACAGATGAGCCTTCAAATTAGAAAATTGTTTAGGATTTAAACTTTTTTGTTTTGCCAAAATTTTATTTTCATCATAGACTTTTTGTTTTTCTATTTCATTAAACAAAATGACAAATTTTTTATCTCCAGGGCTACTTAATCGAGAAATATAGATTTTAAAAAAACGTTTTTCTCCTTTAGAAAGCGATTTAATTAAATTAAATAAGTGATAAGATTTTACGTTAGACATTGTAATAATAAATAAGTTAATAATCTTTAATATTGGTCAATATAAGACATTAATTAGCATAAATACTATTTTATACATCGTAGTTAAAATTAATATTAAAATTAATCATAAAACAACTCTCTTTAACATTGTGAAAAAATATTTAACTCAATGAATAACAAAATAAACATTTTTGATACCACCCTTCGTGATGGAGAACAAGTCCCAGGATGTAAATTAAATACTAAAGAAAAAGTAAGAATTGCTATTTTACTAGAATCCTTAGGAGTTGATGTTATTGAAGCTGGATTTCCAATCTCAAGCCCTGGAGACTTCAATTCAGTAGTTGCAATTTCAAAAGCAATAAAAACGACAAGTATTTGCGCCTTAACAAGAGCCATCAAGGGAGACATTGACTGTGCAGCTAAAGCTCTTACTTATGCAAAACGAAAACGAATACATACAGGAATTGGCGCATCGGATATCCACATAAAACACAAATTCAATAGTACAAGAGAAAAAGTATTGGAACAAGGTATAGCTGCCGTAAAATATGCAAAAAAGCATGTTGAAGATGTCGAGTTTTATGCTGAAGATGCCGGTCGCGCAGACAATATTTTTTTAGCTCAATTAGTGGGAGCTGCGATTGCTGCAGGAGCTACTGTGGTAAATATTCCTGACACAACAGGATATTGCCTGCCATCTGAATACGCTGAAAAAATTAAATTTTTAATAGACAATGTTAAAAATATTGATAAAGCAATAATCTCAGCACATTGTCATAATGACCTTGGGCTAGCAACTGCCAACTCAATTTCCGGTGTTTTAAGTGGGGCGCGACAAATTGAATGTACTATCAATGGAATTGGTGAACGTGCAGGAAACACATCACTAGAAGAAGTTGTAATGATTTTAAAAAGCCATAAAGAATTAAATTTCTTTACCAGCATCAACACTCAAAAGATTTATGAAACAAGCCAAGTCGTTTCAGACTTAATTGGTATTTCTGTTCAGCCAAACAAAGCAATTGTTGGAGCAAATGCATTCGCACATTCATCAGGAATTCATCAAGACGGTATGATAAAAAATCGTAGTACTTATGAAATTATAAACCCTACTGATGTAGGAGTAATGAATTCTAGCATAGTTCTCACTGCAAGAAGTGGAAGAGCAGCTTTACGATTTCGATTAGAACAAATAAATCGAATATTTAATAGAGAAGAAATAAATTCGATTTATCCATTATTCTTAAAAATGGCAGATGAAAAAAAAGAAGTAACCGATACAGATCTAATTATTTTGGCAGATAAAGTATCATCATCCATTCAAATAAATAAATTGTAATGAGTAAAACACTCTTTGAAAAAATTTGGGATGCACATGTTGTAAAGAATATTGATGCCGATACAACTATATTATACATTGATAAACACCTAATCCATGAAGTAACAAGTCCCCAAGCATTCAAAGGAATTGAAGACAGAGGGATATCTGTTTTTAGACCGAAAAGTATTCTTGCCACTACAGACCATAATGTGCCAACAATCAATCAACACCTGCCAATAATTGAAATACAATCCAGGTTACAAGTAGAAAAATTAAAAGAAAATTGCTCTAAACACGACATAGAATTATTTGGACTAGGCCATCCCTACCAAGGGATAATTCATGTTATAAGTCCGGAACTAGGAGTTACACTCCCTGGAATGACAATTGTTTGCGGTGACAGCCACACTTCTACTCATGGCGCTTTTGGAGCAATTGCTTTTGGAATTGGGACAAGTGAAGTAGAACAAGTATTTGCTACACAATGTATTTTACAGAACAAACCAAAAACAATGAAAATTGAAATCAATGGCAAATTAAATCAAGCCGTCTTATCAAAAGACATTGTATTGTATATTTTATCAAAAATATCGGCAAGTGGAGCAACAGGATATTTTATTGAATTTGCTGGAGATACAATTAAAAAATTATCTATGGAAGCAAGGATGACTATTTGCAATATGAGTATTGAAATGGGTGCAAAAGGTGGGCTTATTGCACCGGATGAAACAACAATTGCATATATAAATGGTAGAAAATTTGCTCCAAAAAATGCAAAATTTGAAGAAGCGAAAGAATTCTGGAAAACATTGTACTCAGACGAAAATGCGACATTCGATAAAGTTTTTGTCTTTCAAGCAGAAAATTTTAGTCCAATGATTACTTACGGCACAAATCCTGGAATGGGAATTAAAATAGGAGAGCCTATTCCAAAAGAAAATTCTTTTTCAAATGAGTCCAACAAAAAATCTTTCAATAAAGCTATTTCATATATGGATTTTAAAGAAGGGGAAATAATCATGGGCAAAAAAATAAATTTTGTATTTATAGGAAGCTGCACAAATTCAAGAATTGAAGATCTAAGAATTGTAGCTCGATATGTAAAAGGAAAAAAGAAGGCAGAAAATGTGTATGCCCTAATTGTACCAGGGTCGCAACAAGTTGCAAAGCAAGCAAAAGCTGAAGGATTAGACAAAATATTAATAGAAGCCGGTTTTGAGTTAAGAGAACCAGGATGTAGCGCATGCTTGGCTATGAACGAAGACAAAATTCCTGCGGGCGAATATTGTGTATCAACATCTAACAGGAATTTTGAAGGAAGACAAGGACCCGGATCGAGAACATTACTAGCCAGCCCTTTAACAGCAGCAGCAGTAGCAATAAACGGATATATTTCAGACCCAAGAATAATTTTATAACTAAAACAAAATGGAAAAAATTACACTCATAACATCTAAAATAGTTCCGCTAAATATAGAGGACATTGATACTGACCAAATAATTCCTGCACGATTTTTAAAATCTACTGTGAGAGAAGGATTTGGGAAACAACTTTTTTATGATTGGCGTTTCAATTCGTTGAATCAACCATACACTAGCTTTGTATTAAACAATGAACCCGAAGGGAGCATTTTGGTTGCAGGGAAAAATTTTGGGTGTGGTAGTAGCAGAGAGCATGCTGCGTGGGCGTTATACGACTATGGCTTTCGTGTAGTCATCTCCAGTTTTTTTGCAGATATTTTTAAAAACAATGCACTAAATAATGGTATACTTCCAATCCAAGTGTCGGAAAAAATGCTGCAAATTATTTTTGACTTGTTTGAAAAAAATAAAAAAATTGAAATTCAAATTAATTTACCTGAACAACTCATTGAAATAAAAGAAGCGGGAATAAAAGAAAACTTTGAAATCAATCCATATAAAAAATCATGGTTAATAAATGGCTTTGATGACATTGATTATCTTCTTAGTTTGAAAGAAAACATAGAAGAATATGAGAAAAGAAGTGCTTATCTCAATCTTTTGAAATATTAAACTATCGTATTCAAAAATAATCTATTGACTAACCCACAAAAACTGATGAAAAAAAATATTGCTGTATTACCAGGTGATGGAATCGGGCCAGAAGTAACGGCCCAAGCTATTAAAGTATTAAAAGCAGTAGAAAAAAGATTTAATCACACATTTGAATTTGAGGAAGGATTAATTGGTGCAGTTGCTATTGACAAAACAGGGAATCCGTTTCCAGAAGAAACTCTAAAACTCTGCAAAAAAGCAGATGCAATATTATTTGGGGCCATCGGAGATCCCAAATATGATAATAACCCTAGCGCAAAAATTAGACCCGAACAAGGTTTACTAGAAATGCGCAAAAACTTAAATCTTTTCGCAAATATTCGCCCAATAGTGAGCTATAAAAATCTGGCTCATATTTCACCGCTAAAAAAAGAAATTGTTTCGGGAGTTGACTTTGTGGTTTTTCGTGAGCTTACTGGGGGAATTTATTTTGGAGATAAGGGGCGAAATGAACATGGAACTGAGGCATTTGATATCTGCTCATACAATGAAGAAGAAATATTAAGAATCACTCACTTGGCTTTTGAAGCAGCAAAAGAACGAAGGAAAAAAGTTACCCTCGTGGACAAAGCTAATGTTTTAGAAACCTCTAGATTATGGAGAGAAACTGTGCAAAAATATGCCAAACAATTTCCAGAGATTGAACTAGAATTGATGTATGTCGATAATGCAGCGATGAAAATAATTCAAAATCCAAAGCATTTTGATGTTATTCTAACAGAAAACATGTTTGGTGATATCATTACGGATGAAGCATCTGTAATTACAGGATCTCTTGGAATGCTACCTTCGGCCTCCGTGGGAAGTAGTGTAGCTTTGTATGAACCCATTCATGGGTCTTACCCGCAAGCTGCAGGAAAAAACATTGCAAACCCAATTGGTTCAATTTTATCAGCCGCAATGATGTTGGACCATTCTTTTCATATGCACGTTGAAAGTGCTTTTATTACTCGTGCAGTAAAAGACTGTATTGATATCGGTTTTTTGACACAAGACCTTTTACAGGAAAACTATTTTTCCACTTCCGAAGTTGGCACTAAAATTTCAGAATTAGTTTTCAATGAGATTTATGAATTAATATGATAAAATTTTGACGTTGTAATTTAAAATTATTTTAATCCACTTATTTATGGTATATTTATAGCTAATTGATAAATTATTTAATTTTTAGTTATTGCTGAAATAAAAAAACATATAAAACGATTTGACTCCTCACGAAGTAACGTTGCTGAAATAAAAAAACACTCATGAAAACAATAGCTTCAATAACAGGAGTTACCACATACGTTCCCGATTATATTCTTACAAACGAAGAACTTGAAAACACGGTTGAAACCACCAACGAATGGATTATGAGCCGTTGTGGCGTGAGTGAGCGAAGAATACTAAAAGACAAAGACAAAGCAAGTGCCTATATGGCTGCCGAAGCAGCTAAAAAATTATTGATTAAGAAAAACATTTCTCCATTAGATATCGAACTGATTATTGTAGCCACCATTACCCCCGATTACCAATATCCTGCAACTGCAAATATTGTTTCAGAGATGATTGGTGCAAAAAATGCATGGGGCTTCGATATACAAGCTGCCTGCTCTAGCCTTTTGTCAGCATTACAAACAGCTTCAAAGTTTATTGAAAGTGGAACCCACAAAAAAATATTAGTAATTGGTTCCGACAAAATGAGCTCTGTTGTGGATTACACTTGTCGCAAAACATCCATTCTTTTTGGCGATGGTGCCGGTGCAATTCTGCTAGAACCTTCTAAAGATGAAACAGGAATTATAGATGCAAAACTATATGCTGATGGTAGTGGCCTTAAACAACTCTATCAACCAGGCGGTGGAAGCATGATGCCACCTACTTTAGAATCAGTTGAAAATAAACAACATTATATCCAGATGGATGGCAAATCGGTTTTCAAATTTGCTGTTGTAAAAATGGCAGATGTTGCCGAGGAAATGATGCAGAGAAATAATTTAACTGCTGATGATATTGCATTTTTAACACCTCATCAGGCTAACAAACGAATTATTGAAGCAACTGCTAACCGCATGGGTGTTACGATGGATAAAGTAATGATGAACATTCATAAATACGGAAATACAAACTCTGCCACCATTCCCCTTTGTTTAGCTGAATGGGAACATAAATTAAAAAAAGGGGATAATGTTATTCTTACCACTTTTGGAGCAGGATTTACCTGGGGCGCTATGTATGTGAAATGGAGTTATTAACAGTTCGCTTCTTCGGTGATCTTTCATTTTTATATTTCTTCTCTAAATATTCAGTCTCTTTGGGACAATAAATAATTTTCAAAAAAATATATCTTCTTTTAAAAA
This sequence comes from uncultured Chitinophaga sp., assembly GCA_964456225.1. Lineage (GTDB taxonomy): Bacteria > Bacteroidota > Bacteroidia > 2-12-FULL-35-15 > 2-12-FULL-35-15 > 2-12-FULL-35-15. The sequence continues at coordinate 30,539 of CAYWAV010000026.1, forward strand.
AGGACAAGGAATCTATTTGTATGAAATCAAATCGAAAACAAATATCTTAAAGACCGGAAAAGTTCTTATCCAGTAAATACTAATCTTGATTTTATAAAAAAAGGCTTTCCATAACGGAAAGCCTTTTTTAATTTAAACGGGTTTATCTTAGTAACCAAACTTTGTTAAGTGTTCTACTATGTTTGCGTTTTCTTTTAATGCATTGTAAACTTCATAGTCAACACGTGGTTGAATGTTTTGCATTTGTGATTTTTGCGGACCAGTATAGTCTTTTAAAACTGGAGCATCCATTACAGATTCAACAAACACAACAACAACACCTTCTTTACCAACAATTGGTCTGCTCATTGTTTTAGCTTTCATAGTAGAAACCGTTCCCATCACAGCTGGTTCGCTGTTTGAACCCGGGATTTGGTTGGTCATAAAGTTTACATTTGGTGCTTGCTCAACCGGTAGTTTCATTGCAGCTCCAATTGCATCAATGTTTGCATTACCCGCCATTGCAGTAGTGAATTCTTTTGTGAAAATTTCTGCTTTTTTATTTTGAATCACTTTTGCAGTTACTTGCTCTTTCACTTGCTCAATTGGCGCAATTCCTTTTTCTCTCACGTCAGTAATAACAGCTACAATGTATTTGTTACCATATTCCTGAGGATCAGAAACTGTTCCTAATTTATTGTCGTATGCCCAACGAATCAATGGTTTTGGTGAATCAATTCCAGCAATTGTTTTGTCGCTTTCTTTTAATTTTTCAGTTACGCGTTTGTCCATCTTCTGATCAACAACTGCTTTTTGAAACAATTCGTTTGTGTTGTTTTTTCTTGAAAACTCTTCAGCCAATGCATAAATCATTTGTTTAGTTTTGCTGCTTGCTTCCAGTTTCACTTCAATAGAGCCAACTTGTACTTTCTTTTGTGAACCTTTTGTATCCAACACTTCCATTAAGTGATATCCAAAATTAGATTCAACAATAACCAAGTCTCCTTTTTTACCATCTAGACCAGCATTTTTGAAAGGGTCAACAAAACCACTCTTAGCATTTAACCAGCCGTAGTCTCCACCTTTACCCATATACTCTTCACCTTCTTTTTTATTCGGAGGCATTTTTTTACCACCATCATCAGAGAATTTCTCAACGAAGTCAGCAAATTTTCCACCTTTTTTAAGTGCTCCTAACAAACTGTCAGCTTTCGCTTTTGCTTGTTCTTTAGTACGCGTGATGGAAGGATCAGCACCTGAATCTTTGTAAGCAAGTAAGATGTGACGAACTTTTGCTGAATCGGCTGAAATTTTACTAGCCAATAGTTTAGACACTTTTAATGAACCGTTTTCTTCATACGGACCAACCACTGTTCCAACTTCTGATTTGAACATTGTTGTATCAATAAAAGGAGAAATAGTTCCTGGAGTGTGGAATGATTGATCAAAGTTTCGCAATTCAGATTCTGCAACAATGAATGTTGAATCTTCTGCAAACGATTTTGCGACTTTAAAATCATTTGCAATATTTTGCAATATTTTTTTCGACTCAGTGATATCTTCTTCAGAAGGAACAATTTCGTATGCAACATATTCCATCACACGTGATGCTTCTTGCTTGTATTCGTTTTGATGAGCAGTATAATATGCATTCAACTCATCTGCTGTTGCCTTGATCGTGCTATCCGCTAACAATTTGTAGTTTTTAAGAACATAACGAATGTTTGCATTTGTATTTTGTGCAATGTACTCGCGCTTTGCAGCAGAAGTAGTAACATACAATCCTTTTTTAATTAAGTTATTATATTTTTCAATGATGCGCACTTGACGAACATATTCTTCCAATTGCAACCATTGTTGTTCTTGTTCATCTGTCATTGCTGCTGTAAATTCACGAATTTTTGCTGGATCAATCTGACCAGTTTGTGCATTTGCAAACATCGGAGACACTTGTCCTGTTTTAGGGTCGCTTAAATTTCTAACCAAAGCAGCATGAGGATGAGTAACCATCAAATCGTATAGTTCATCATCAGAAATAGATATTCCTAATTTCTCATACTCTTTCAACATCACTTGTTCATTGATCATCTGGTTCCAAACCTGTTGAACAATTCCATCTTTTTCCTCTGGAGTTAAAGAAGCTTTTTGACTGTTACGCAGTTGAGTATTTTCAGCTTCATCTACTTTATTTTTAAAAAGATTAATGTCGATTGAGTTACCGGCAATTTCTCCAACTGTGGTTTCCGCACTTGAGAACATAGAACCTTGTCCACCAAAAAAATCGGTTAAAATAAATGCCAAAATTGCTAATCCAACAATTCCAACCAACAATCCCGAACGCTTACGCAAACTTTCTAAAACACTCATATATTTAATTTTTAATAATTGTTATAATCCTAAATTTTACGAATAGCCAATTACTATTCATTAACAGGGTTGCAAATATAAGATTCTTAGCGAAATCTTAAAAGTTTTTAAGAAAAAGGTTTGTAAACGTATCTTACTGATAATTAATTACTTGTATCCAAAATCTTTAAATTTACCTGTTCTATCCGTGTTCGGGTAACGGCAATAGTGGTAAATACAAAGTTCTCTATTCGAATTTCCTCATGAATACGGGGGATGCTTTCATGGTAATGCATGATTAATCCACCCAAGGTTTCAACATTATCGAGTATGGGTAAATTAAGGTTGTATTTGCCATTTATATAATCGGTTTCCAAACGTGCAGAAAATATGTACTCATTTTCGCTCACTTGCTTATCAATCATTTCTTCTTTGTCATGTTCATCTTCTATTTCTCCAAAAATTTCTTCCATTACATCTTCCATCGTCAACATTCCGGATGTTCCACCAAATTCATCTACGACTACTGCAATACTTTTGTGCTGCTGAATAAAAATTGTCAGCACTTCACTTGCTGCCATCGATTCTGGAACAATGCTTACGGGCAGTAAAATACTTTTTATGCTTTGTGGGTTTTTGAAAAGTTCTTTTGAATAGATGTATCCAATAATATTATCGATGCTTTCTGAAAAAATTAAAATTTTTGATAATCGTGTTTGTACAAACTTTTGTTTCAGCATCTCTATACTATCATTCACATCCAAAGCGATGATTTCTGTACGTGGAACCATGCATTCACGGGCTTTCACGCTAGAAAAATCCAAGGCATTCTGAAAAATTTGTATCTCATGATCCATGTCTGCTTTTTTCTCGATGGATGTGGAAGTTCCTTCTCTAACATAATTATCCAAATCAATCATTGTGAAAGCAGCATTTTCTTTTTCAATTTTTAATCGGAATATTTTTTTTAAAATGAATTCTGAAAATCCAATCGTAATCATTACAATCGGGTATAGTAAGCCGTAAACGATTGTTAGTGGAAATGCAAACAGCGACAATGTTTTGTTAGGATTTATTCTGAAAAGATTTTTAGGTAAAAACTCAGCTGTAACTAAAATCAACATGGTGGAGAGAAAAGTAGAGAGCAATAAGATTCCAATTTTATAATTATGAGAAATAAATTGTCCTAGAAATCCTTCTAACTGCTCATCCATATAGATTCCAAAAATGACCAGAGAAATATTATTTCCCAACAACATGGTTCCTAAATAACGAGAAGGATATTTATTAAAGTGAGCAAGAATTTTCGCAGAAAAAGTTCCTTGTTTATTTTCCAACTCAATGCGAAGCTTGTTGGAAGTAATAAATGCAATTTCGAGTCCGGAGAAAAAAGCCGAAGCAAGCATTGCAAAAAGGATAATAATTGTACTTTCCAATTTATTTTTTTTGTTCTTTTTGTTTTTGTATAGCTTCGTGTTTCATCCGTTGTTTACGTCTAACGGCATACATTAATCCACTAGCAAGGAAGAATACTAAAAAGTAAATAGCGCCTTTATTGTCACCAATGATGGTGGAATAAATACACATGATTATTCCGATGCAACCCATGAATAACCATACAAGTTCTAATATTCTAAATGTTTTGTTCATTGTTTTATCGTTGTTCTGTTAAAATATTAATCTCTTATAAGTCGGCTTACTAGCGTTTGCACATTTGTTTCCTTTCTCTTCCACCCAACCAAATGCACTTTTTCCTTATTACTTAATTACCTAGCCACCCAATCACTCTTTCTTTTCTCCCGGAGCCAAATCAGCATCCTTAATATCAAATGTTCCTGTCACATTTTTAATTTCGTAAACCGAAAAATCCTGATCAGCTTCCATTCCATCGCCACAAATCACTTGGTCTTTGGTTGTGATTTTTACAAATTTATCGGTGTAAATTTTTTTTGTGAAAGCATTCCAAGTAAGCTGTTCGGTATTTAACTTTTCTCCTTTTTCGTTTATCACAATCACATTCCCTTTGGCTTCCATTTTCTCCATTACACCATTTCCATTGTCGTAACCAATACCATAGTCGGCTGTTAATTTTGTTTGCTCTTTTTTATCCTTTTGAAAAAACACAATGTTCATTCCGATGGGCAATTCCATGTATGGTTTTTTTCCTCCGTAATTATCAATTTGTGGTGCTTTTAAAACTGCACGCACAATAGCTGAATCACTGTAGATGTATTCTGCATTTTTACTTGATTGAATGGGCAATGCTTTTTCAGCTTCAGAAGTAATTGAATTCACAACAGCGATATCGTTTTCACAAGCCAAAATGCTTATCAAAATAAAACATGAAAAAAGAATATGTGATTTTTTTTTAAACATGATATTTTGTTCTTACTTCGCAAACACTTCGACTCCGCTCAATGTAACAACTCAGATGTCGGTCTGAGCGGAGTCGAAGAATTTAATTTTGGCAAAACTTTTGCCTTAAAATTAATCAAACTTCGGTTTCTGGAACCATCTGTCGTTTATAGTAAATGCAACTGAGGCTTTTATGAAATTTTCTTTTATAAGTCCGTTTGTTAATGTTCCTCTTTGTCCAACTTCTACACCAATGTTCACCATTGAGAAGCTTTGTAAAATATAACTTCTCCCAACAGGAAAACCAAAACCGATACTTCCTGCATATTCATTTAAAGGAGTTGATTTTAATTCCAATGCTGTTTGCATATACCTAACACCAATACGATAATGGGTACGTTTAAAATAAGTAGCATTTGGTTTTGGATCGGGAATAAATTGAAAGCCCAAAGAGGTGCGCATCGTATTTCGTAATGCTTGTGTTTGCCCAAATGCACTATAAGCACTCCAATTCTGAATTGCAAAATCGGCAGCAATCATTATTCTGTCTCCTTTTTTAATTCCAATTCCAAATCCAAAAGAAAGCGGGATAGCAATTGTTCCTTTATTTCCCTTTGTATTTTCAATGGTATCTTTTACAATTTCATAACCCAAAGAGTTGTTGAAATAACTGTAAGAAAGACTATCAATGATTGCATCTAAATTTGTTTGTGAAGAGAATGTAAAACCCATCATCAATTTTACGTTTTCTTTTAAGTCGCGGAATTTATAAGGCTGACAAGTATCCAATCTTTTAGTAGAATCCGGATTCAGAATCCAATTTTTATATTTTAATGAATCGAACGAGTAAGACATTTGCATTCCGTAATCAAAATACAAACCGTCTACTCTAGTATTTGTTCCAGTGCGTGTATTGAATGCATAAATGGTGGAAGGAAAAACAGAACGTCTTGTATTTTCTATATTTCCAAAAAGGTAAGATGCGTTTGCTCCCAATGCAACACTTTGCATCAAGCGTTTGCGGTTATAAGTTTTACGAATTTTTTGTCTGTCCTCAAAATTTTCTTTGCAAGTTTTTAATGTTCCGTCTGCATGCTTCAGCGACAATAATGTTTTGTATTTATCCGACATAAAATACATTCGTGGCACTCCATAAAATGGTTTTATTCCATTCCCAAAATACACTTGATTGATTCCACCTGTACCTTGATACAAATACTTTACAGTCCCTACATTTGCAACATCTTGTTCATCCGAAATTTTGTATCCAACTGCACTGAAAGGAATAAGTCCGACACTTGCTCCCCACCATTTTTTAATTGGGAAAGCCAAAGCGATGTGTGATAAAGAAGCATTGTTCACTGTTTTTCTCTCGGTGGAATTCTGCAAGGTTAAACGGTTGTAATTAGCACCCAGTTCGGCTGTTACCAAACGCATATTTGTATACGAAGCGGGATTTCCATTATTGATAAAGAACATAGAAGTACTATCATTGTGCATAGCAATGTAAGTTCCGCCAAGACTAAAACCTTGTCCGAATCCTTTTACATTCACATCACCAACACCATAGCGCGAATAAGGAGAACTGGTAACTTGTGCTTTTGCAGTATTTGCAAAACACAAAGTAAGAAGCAATAAAATTATAGAGAGATTTGATTTAAGGTTACTCCATTTGCAAACAATCATTCCTATCACTTAATTCGATTTAAATTGTACTCTAAAATTACGTTCAATCCTTTGAGGATTAAATTTTGGTCTGCAAAGATGCTGTTTTTTAACCGTTTCTCAAAAAAATTAACATCTCCCCCCGTTAAAACCACTTTAATATCGGGATATTGCTCTTTATACTGAGTTATTATCCCGTCAATCTCAGCCACAGCACCATTTTGAGCTCCCGAAACTATGCTTTCGTTGGAGTCTTTTCCTATGAGAATCTCTGCTTTTTCATCAACTTCTAATAACGGCAAACGGGATGTAAAAGTATGCATGGCTCTAAATCGCATTTGAAGCCCTGGAGAAATACCACCACCAAGGTATTCGTTGTTATTTGTGATAAAATTATATTTGATACAGGTCCCGGCATCTATTACTAAGACGTTTGAGTTAGGAAAAAAGTTGTTTCCTCCCACAGCACCTGCTAATCTGTCGCTGCCCAAGGTATGTGCCGATTTATAAAGATTTTTTATGGGTACGGGAGTATCTGCATTGAATAAAAGTACTTCTACTTTCCAGCGGAGTTTTTCCAAAAAAGGCTCTATTTCATTGACAACAGAGGCGAGTATGCAATTTTTTATGGGATATTTTTCAAGGATTCCTGAAGCAAGTAATTCGGTAGTGGAATCGTAAACAAAAAAGTGTTTGAGCTCACCTCTTTCAAAAATGGCTGCTTTCACACGGGTATTGCCTATATCTATAACTAATTGCATGAAGCAAAACTAATGATAATTTGGCTATAAATAGGGAAAGTAGTGGCAATCAATTTTTGATTTTAGATATGGATTCTGCTTTTCATTTACTTTATTTCTTTGTGGCTTCAAAAAAATATTATGCTTAGGATAAGCGTTCTTAGCTCCGTTAATTTCCTCTTTTTCTTTTTGCTTGAACAAAAAGAAACAAAAATTCAAGTCTGGACGATTCCTTCCCGCCTCTCCCCCTTGGCGGCATCGCGCCCAGACATGGCTTACCCGCATCTCCGAAAGTTTACTTGGCTTAAAATCAAGCTGTTTAGAAAAACGCAGAATTCAGTAATATTTTTTTGAGAACTAAAAATAATGTTTACATTTGCCCTCCCAATTGCAATAGCTGTTGGGAGCGTTGGTACCCTAGCTCAGTTGGTAGAGCAAAGGACTGAAAATCCTTGTGTCACTGGTTCGATCCCAGTGGGTACCACCAAGTGGGGGATGTCAAAAATTAATTTTGACTCCCCCATTTTTATTTTCGCTACATCCCTTACCAGTTGGGCAATGTAGCGAAATACAGAATTTACTTTTGTGGTTCGACACTCCCCATTTTTCTTACTAAAGCAAATTCCCTCCGGAAATAGCAAGTTTTGAAATATTTGCTTTTCCTTATATGCCAGCAATCGCCACACTGTCGGGAGTTTTGCGGTAAATTCAATTGTCTTTTTTACGCATTCTTCAAGGTTCGACACCTTTTTTACCGTTTTTAGGAGTCCCTTCTCCATTTCCATTTTTTCAACTTTGGCCTCCTCGGTAAATTCAGTATATAATTCAAGGGTAATCTCTTCTTTTTTCAACCGTTCCTTATACCTTTCTATCTTCTTGTCTATTTCAGTAATTTGGCGCCTTACAGCCCCTTTGTCGCCTTCTTTTTCCTTGTTGCCGCTATTATAGGTTGTTATCATTTGGTTCGCTATAAGGGACTCAAAGCCTTCATGCCCTGAAAGGGTAAGGTATTCCAGTCCAGACTCGAAAACACCGTGTAATTCCTTTGCGCTTTTGTTATTACAGCAACCCTTGGTATTGCACTTATAGTAAGGGAGATTTTTAGCTTTTACTATATAACCCCTCATAGGTTGGTAGCAATGCCCACATTTCAGAAAGCCTTTTAACGGAATAATTTCATTCTCTTCATGGCAAGAATAACCGTACCTATTTTCGCTTAGGATATCATTTACTTTCAAAAATATTTCTTTCGGTATCAATTTTTCGTGGTTGCCTTCAACAACTTTTCCGCCTAAGGCTGAGTGAGCCATTAATCCACAATAAAATGGGTTTCTGAAATAACCTGATAATCGCTTCTCATCTAAAATCAAACCTCGCTCGGCAAGGCGTTCTGAAATCAATGTATGTGTTATCCGTTCGTTCGCTTTCCAATAAAATGCTTTTTGTAAAAGCTTACCCTTTTCATTCAAAACAATTTTTCGCTTTCCGTTTACTTTTATTTCGTCATAACCATAAGGAGCTTTATGACACCACTCGCCTCTTATTAACGACTCTTTAACTCCCGCCATACATTTTTCTTTTCGGAGTTGGTTATCATATTGAGAAAAGATGATTTGAATGTTTTGTTGAAAATCGCCACTTGAAGTTGAAGCGTCTCCAGGTTGAGTTACTGCTACCAAAAATATACCCTCGTTTCTTAATTGGTCTTTTATGTAAATTGCATTTGCTCCGGATCGTGAAAATCTATCTACGCTATAAACAATAATGTAGGTAATTTTTTCTCTGCTCTTTTTTACAAAAGAAAGCATCCGGTTAAATTCTTTTCGCTCATCGGTTTTTGCACTTTCGTAAGTCCCACCGAAAAGCCCCATCGTAACGTAATTGTTTTTTCGGGAATATTCTTCACAAGCTTTTCTTTGGGTATCTAAACTATAACCTAGTTCTTGCTCCTTACTGGATACCCTTGTGTAAATAACACAATTGTTTGTTCGCGTTAAAGCTTTTGATTGCCCCTTTGCAAACTGATTAAATAAAATGTGTTCACTCATGCTGCTTTTTTTATTGGTTGGTATTTATCTATTGAAATGATATTTTCATTTTCATTCTTTTGTTGTTCCTCCACTTGTTGTTTGTGAAGGTTGTACATCAGGTTACAGTAGGTTTTTATAAAATCAACAACTTCCTTTGCTTGTTCATCGGTTAAATGAGTTAAGCCTTCGGTGTTTTTTACTTCTTCTACCGTTATCTCTGAATCCCTTGTCCAGTCTATTTTTTCGCTATTTATATCAAGCATTTTTATATCAATTGAAAGTTACGTACAGTGTTTGGCAACACCTCCTAATTGTAGCAATAGTTATCTACTTCGGCAGATAAAGCCGAAAGGATTTGGATGTTTCAAACTAATAATGCATACTCTTAAAGCCCCCTGTTTAAGACGTGTTTAGGAGTCATTAATAGGCACAAAGCCTAAAAAACACAAAGAATTATTAACTCCGAAAATTAGCCTCATCATCGGGAGCGAAAGTATGGCGGGGGGGTGAGAGGCTTTCCGAAAGCGTTGTTACTGCGTTAACTCACGAATCGAAATCTTAGGAAATGTGTTTCTGATTTAAGATGAGTGATACTGGAGAATGAATCAGCACGAAACGCTACAAAGCGCAGACAAGCGTTAAATTAATTTGCAATGATTTGATGAAGGAGTTATGATGGATCTTATGCTGTATAGCATGCGGAAGCGATGATGAAGTAATGTGTAGGGATATGATGTGATGGCGTTGGTCATGGTGTATATTGAAATAATTTGTTACCAATCCCTATTTCTTTTTAATTTTGCATATTAAAGTGAATGAAACCTCAAATATATTAAACCCAAATAACTGGACTAAAATCTATGCAGACGAGTTATATGGCTTTGCTATGAGCAGAACCAGTAATACGGAACTGGCAGAGGATTTGGTACAGGAAACTTTTTTAGCAGGGTTAAAG
>CAYWAV010000027.1:0-2648 GCA_964456225.1 uncultured Chitinophaga sp.
ATATGATGCATCAAGTTTTTTCTCAAGTTAAATTTTGCTTTCGAAAGGTTTGATTTAGATGTTCCTTCACTAATATCAAGCAATTCAGCAATTTCTTTGTGTGTGTATTCTTCTATTACATACAAGTTAAAAACAGTTCGGTAAGCGGGTGTTAATTCCTGAACGGCTCTTAAAATTTCTTCTTTATCAATGTGTAGCGCTAATTCATCATCATTAATTTCTTCTGCTACATTACTTGCTTTATCGTTGGCATAAACAGTACTTACAATAAGGTAATTCTGTTTATTCTTTCTCAGATGATCAATGGAGGTATTCACCATAATTCGTCTGATCCAACCTTCGAATGAGCCGGAAGATTTAAAATTCTTCAGCCCGTCAAACACTTTCATAAATCCTTCATGGAGAACGTCTTTAGCCTCGTCACTACTTTTGGAGTAGCGTAAACAAACACCTAACATCTTGCTATAATACTGCTCGTACAACGCCTTTTGGCTGGCACGATCATTTTTTAAACAACCTTTAATAATGTCGGTTTCATTCATAATAGAGTGCTTTCGAAAGCTAAAGACACCTCTCTTCTACGATTAAGACGTTAAAGAGTTACTTAGGTTGCCTCTGCGTTTAAAATATATTTTTAAGACAAAAATTGGCTTCGGTTCAACGAAAATAATAGGTACTTATTATCTGTCCAAATTAAATTTCCAAAGACTTAAGCAGTCGAATCCCAATTACTTAATTGTAAACTCGCTATCCGCAACACCTTTGTTTACATTGATACTTTCCGCTGTTAATTTCATTGACATTGCTCCGCTTATTGCAATCACACTCGGAAACTTTATTCCGTCCACATCTTTATACTCTAAAAATTCAGTAGTATTTGTAACAGGGCCCATTTCTGTGCTGGTAGTTTGTGAACTTTTTACTTTCAATTTGCTTTCTACATCATACCATTCGGTCGATTTTTTACCTTTCGGACTTACTACTGCCATGATATAGGCATCTTTGCCACTTACAGCTTCAATTCCTTTCAGTTCCAACTTGTAGCCCAATTTTTCGTAATTCATTTCAAGGTTCATAGTTGCTTGTGCTTTGATATCTTCCAAGCTTTCTCCCTCCAAATCTTTTTTTCCTTGCATACTTTGTTGTTTACCAACCTTCCCGTCATATACTTCTTTTTGAATAACCATTTCTCCCATTTTCACAGCCATCGCATATTTGCCGGGCGCTTTCTGACTGGTAGTGATGCTTATATCCATTCCTTGGAACTTGGTATTCATCTTTGTAGAAACATCTTTTACTTTCATCAATGCTTTTGCCCCTCCAATTGTTTTCACGTAATCAGCAATAACCGTTTTGGGAGTTACACCTACAGGAATTGGTTTTGCAACAGCAGCAACCGCATTTCCATAGATGTCGTAAAATTCAATATTTTTTGTTGCGCTGAAAGGAGTCAGTTTTTTTGAAAGCTCTTCTTTGTCGCCCACCACAAATATGGTAGCATTATCTGGGCGAATGTATTTTTGCGCCATTGCATAAATATCATCCACAGTAACAGCTGCTAAATTTTTTAAATAGTTTGCGTAGTAATCTTTCGGAAGTTTATATAGTTCAGTGTTGATAGCGAAACGAGCAATAGTTGCAGGATCTTCCAAAGAAATTGCAAAATTTCCAGTTAAATAATTTTTGATTCCATCCAATTCATCTTGTGGAACTTTTTCGGAGCGCAAACGATTTAATTCCGACATGATTTCAATTACGGAGCTGTCGGTAACAGCATTTCTTACTTTCGCGTAAGCGCTGAATTCACTTACTAGCTCATCATTATTCAAAGAAGAATAAGAACCATACGTATAACCATGCTTTTCGCGAAGATTTAAGAATAAACGAGACGAGAAACCAGCACCTAAAATGGTGTTCATCACTTTTGCTTTAATCGCATCTTCGCTGTTTAATTTTAGATCAACAGGGTAAGTAATATTTACTACCGATTGAACAGCACCTGCTTTGTTTACAACCGCTACACGTGTTTTTGCTGGAGCAGTTGGGATTGCGTAGCTTGTTGAAGGCACGTCTGCTTTTTGCCAAGCACCAAAATATTTTTCAATCAAAGGTTTTACTTCTGCCAATGTCACATCTCCAACAATAGCCATATAGGCTACATTCGGACGGAAATAAGTTTGATAATACGCATTGCATTTTTCTAATGTAATTTTCGAAACACTTTCTTCGGTTGTTAACTCACCGTAAGGATGGTTCGCTCCGTAATTCAAAACAGCTTTCACATTGTCCGAAATCGCATCTGGATCATCTTTCCCTTGTGCTAATCCTGATAATGTTTGTGTTTTTATTTTATCCAATTCTTCTTGTTTGAAATTGGGATTCAATAATACTTCCGACATTAATTCCAATAATTTTGTTTGTTGCTTTTTTAAAGAAGCAGCATACAAGCCTTTGGGATTGGCGGATAAAGTAGCACCAATAAAATCGATGTCGTTATCCAGCTGATCTTTCGTTTTGTTTTTTGTTCCGCTAGTCATTAACTCGCTGGTCATATTTGCTGTTCCTACAGCATCGTTTTCCAAAGCAGGTTTAATGTCCAAAGCAATTGAATAAGCAACAGTTGCTTGTTTGTGATTTTCTACTACAAA
>CAYWAV010000027.1:2748-40401 GCA_964456225.1 uncultured Chitinophaga sp.
TCAGCAATCCCGGCCATTTTCAAGTTGCCACTTACAAAATCACTTTCTGTTTGATTGCGTAATTTTTGGTATTCGTCTTCAGAAATTAATTCGTTTTTCACTTTGTCGAATTCAACATCCATTGCTGCTTCCAAATCGGTTGGTGCAACACCCATGTTGGCAACACCAAATACCAATGTAAGTCCTGGGTCTTCTGATGGCAATGGAAATGCTCCAGCAAAAACTGCTTTTTGTTGTTTGTCGACAATTGATTTTTGCATACGTGAACTTTTTCCTTGAGATAAAACAGTCGCTAGCATATTCATTGCATAATAATCAGGAGTGCCTTGTGCAGGAGTGTGGTAGCCCATTACAACTGCAGGCAATTGAATGTTATCAAAAACGGTATCACGTACTTCGGCTGTCTTAACTGGTTCTACAGCAGTTGGACGAGGAATTTCTTTTGTTCCTTTTGGAATGCTGCCATAATATTTTTCAATCAATACTTTTGTTTGAGCGATATTAATATCTCCAGCAATGGAAAGTGTTGCATTGTTTGGAACATAAAATGTTTTGTAGAAATCAATGAATTCTGACAAAGCCGCTTGGTTGATATACTCAGGAGAGCCTCCAGGAGTCCAGCGGTAAGGATGAACGGTATAGGCATGTCCGAATGCTTCATTTAAAATAGAACCGTAAGGGGTGTTTTCGTTACGTTGTTTTAACTCTTCTTTAACAACTTTTCGTTGCGTTTCTACGCCAACCGAATCAACTTTCAATTGCAACATCCGTTCTGCTTCCATCCACAAACCAAGCTCTAATTGGTTACTCGGCAATATTTCGAAATAAAATGTTCTGTCGAAAGAAGTGTTTGCATTCATGACTCCACCAGAATTTTGGATGAGTTTCATGTATTCACCACGTTTGATGTTATCAGAACCTTCAAACATTAAATGCTCAAAAAAGTGAGCAAATCCTGTACGTTTCGGATCTTCATTTTTAGACCCAACGTGATACAAAACCGTAACAGCCACAATTGGCGTGGAATGGTCTTCATGCAAAATAACATGTAAGCCATTCGGTAAATCGTATTGTGTAAACTTTACATTGCTTGGTTTTACGGTTTGAGCGGATGAAATGCTGCTTCCAAAAAGCAAACACGACAATAAAATGTGATTCAACTTCATTAGATTAATAGATTTAAAATTTTTCCTAAATGTAAAACTATTTTTGATGCAAAATGATGCTTATTTATGAGTGGTAGTCAGATAGGATAGAAAGGTGGATATAATGTCTTGAAAAGAGATTATATCAGTGAGTCAGTTCGAGCGGAGTAGAGAACCCGTGTGCGTTTGTTATCGACTCCGCTCGAACTGACACGCATGTGATTATTGTTTTTTGACATGTAAAATCAATTTAATAAAATTAAACTTTTATCGGGTTCTTTTGTTTACATTGCTTGTATGAAAAGCAAATTGCTAAATTCTGAATTAACACCCTATTTCTCTGTCATTATTCCAACCTATAACAGGAAGGAAACATTGGTAAGAGCGATTGATTCGTTGATTTCTCAAACTGAAAAAAATTGGGAAGCAATTATTGTAGATGATGGGAGTGATGACAATACTTTTTCTCATATTTCATCTTATCTTGAAAAAGACAAGCGTATAAAATATATTCGACAAGATAATGCTGGTGCTGCTCTTGCAAAAAATAAAGGAATAAAATCGGCTTTGGGAACTTTTATCACTTTTTTAGATTCGGATGACGAATACTGTAGATCACATTTGGAAAGCAGAAGAAACATTTTAAGAGAAAACCCATTGCTGCAATTTTTATATGGTGGAATTAAAATAATTGGAAGTCCTTTTGTTCCCGACCGTTTCGATAATCAACAAAAAATTCATTTGGATGATTGTGTAATAGGTGGAACTTTTTTTATTGAACGAAATTTATTGATTTCTTGCAAGGGATTCAAAAATATATTAATCGGAGAAGATGCCGAATTGTTTGATAGACTTAGCAATTCAAGTGTAGTAAAATTAAAAACAGAAGAACCGACTTATGTGTATCGCAAAGATCAGAGTGATTCTGTTACCAATAGTTTTATGAAATCTTAAGAGAAGTTTCTGCTTTCGTTTGTTCTCGATTTGTCTGCTTCAATGCAGAATGCTCGAACTAAGAATGGTGATTGCTCTTTGAAAGAATGATTTGCGAAATCCCCCTAGCCCTGCTTTATGAAGGGGGAATTGATTGTGCTTGCGAAAAAAAATTCCTGTCTACTTTTTTCTTTTCGGTCCACGCATTGCTTCTGCTGTCAATGGATTTTCTGGCCAATGGTGTTTGGGGTAACGAGAGAGTAATTCTTTCCTTACTTCGAAATATGTTTTTTCCCAAAAGCTTTTTAAGTCTTGAGTAATTTGCACGGGTTTGTAACCGGGAGAAAGTAAGTGGAGTAGAATTTTATTTTTTCCTTCGTTCACGCTTGGTGTTTCAAACAGTCCAAACACTTCTTGTAATCTCACTGCCATTTCTATTTTACTGCCATCATTGAAATAGCTCAGTTTAATGAGTGAGCCAGTTGGGACTTCCATTTTTGAAGGTGCCAGTTTATCTAGTTTTTGTGAAAGTTCCCAAGGCAAAATAGAATGTAGAATTTGTGTAAAATCCAGTTTTTGTAATTCGCTCTGTTTATTTATTTTGTTGAGATAAGGAGAAAGCCATTCTTCCAAAGTTTCTAAAAGATGCTCGCTGGAAACATCTGGCCAATTGTCGTTTGGACGCCATGCACGTAAACTTAAAACCCGTGCTTGAAAATCTTCTTGTGATTCGTTCCAGTTCAAAATCTTCAATCCGTTTTCACGAATCACATCACAAAGAACTTGTATTCGTTGTGTATCATCAATTTTTGTAATTGCTTTTGTTTCTAGAATAAGATTTCCAACTCTTTTTTCTATTGCGCCAATCACCATTCCTCTTTCTTTGTCCCAGCTGATGGTTTGGCGTTCTTCTGCCAATTCAAAAAGATCATTCGAATCAAATGCAGCAGCTAAAAATATTTTTCCTTCATTTGTTCCTGCATCTAAATGTGCAACGGCCAACCATTCTTCTTGTGCTAATGCATCCGTCTCCACAAGTTTCACCATTCTTCCATTTGCTAATCGGTAGCGTAAACTATTTTTATCGGTACGTTTTGCGATGCGCTCCGGATAAGCAGTTGCCAATAATTTTCCGATGTTAAAAATGTTTGGAGCAGTATTATCCATTTCAATTCGCAATAATTTTCTCCAAGATTGCGCCAATCGTTCTATTCGGTCTAATACTCTTCTATCTGCATTCACGCGTTCGCCTGCTCTGTATTTTCTAAGCAATTCGATTCGTAAAGAAAGATCGGCACCGCTTTCTTTGTTCAGTGGATCGCGCTCTTCGAGTGTTGCAGCAAGGTCGGTTGCCAATGCAATAAAATGTTCTCGTGGTTTATTTTTCTCAAAATTTTTCGCTTCAATAAGCATGTGTGCCAAACGAGGATGTGTTGGCATTTGCAACATCTCTTTTCCGCGTGCTGTTATTTTATTATTCTGCAATGCGCCCAATTGATTCAATAATTCTTTCGCTTGAGAAACGGCTGCAAGCGGAGGCGGAGTTAACCAAAGTAATTCGTTTATATTTTGAATGCCCCACTGGCTCAATTCCAACATCAAAGGAGTTAAATCTGCCTCTAAGATTTCGGGTTTACGATTTGGAATTAGATGAATGTGTGAACCTTCGCTCCACAATCTGTAACAGGTTCCTGGCCCTAATCGTCCTGCTCGTCCTGCTCGTTGATCGGCTGCATCTTTGGTGACTTTTATGGTTTCCAAACGTGTTAATCCTGTTTGAATATCGTAACGCGGTGAGCGTGAATAACCGCTATCAATAACAACTGCAATGCCTTCAATGGTTAATGATGTTTCTGCAATGGAAGTAGCTAAAACAACTTTTCGTTTTCCTTGCGGATGTGGTAAAATTGCTTCTTGTTGTTTTTGTTGTGACAAATCTCCGTAAAGGGGTTGCACACTTATTTCAGAATTTTCTTCTTCCAAAATTTGTTGTGTTCTCAATATTTCTCCAGCTCCAGGAAGAAATGCAAGAATGTCACCTTTGTTTTCGCGTAAGGCTTTTTTTATAGCATTAGCCATTCTTAGATGAAGATAAATTTTTTCATCGGAGTTGATGTATTGAATGCTAACAGGATATTGTCGTCCTTCAGATGTCAATATCGGAGCATTGTTCAGAAGTGAAGATAATTTTGCGCCATCTAACGTTGCCGACATAATTAAAATTCTTAAATCATTTCTCAATACTTGTTGAACTTGATAACACAGTGCCAAAGCCAAATCTGCATTTAAACTACGTTCGTGAAATTCATCAAAAATGACAAGTCCGACATCATCTAGCGCATTATCGTTTTGCAACATTCGTGTTAAAATTCCTTCAGTAACGACTTCTATTTTTGTGTTTTTCGAAATTTTATTTTCGAAACGAATGCGGTAACCGATTGTTTCTCCGATAGACTCATTTAATAAATCAGCCATACGGTTTGCTACGGAGCGGGTTGCCAATCTGCGTGGCTCGAGCAGTAAGATTTTTTTGCCAAACAACCATTTTTCATTTAATAATTCCAAAGGAAGAATAGTCGACTTTCCTGCACCGGGAGGCGCTTGTAAAATTATCACCAGCTCTTTTTCGAGCTTGACTTTTAAGTCGGGGAGTATTTCGTTTATGGGGAAATCGTGCTTCATAGATGTAAAAATACTTTTCTTTTTCATTGAAAAGATAAAACTCAGAAATCCATTCTTTCAATGAAATAAAATATTATTTATTTGCTTTTCTCCTTAAAATAGTTTCATTTAGTAATATGAAAACATTTGTAAAGAGTATTATTCTATTATTTATTATTCAAATTACTTCTGTCTCCTATTCTCAAAATCTTGTACCGAATGGGAGTTTTGAGGACACAGCATACTGTGTTACTGGTGCTGGAGAAATGCCTGCTGCTTTGGGCTGGGATTCATACTTAGAATCACCAGACTATTTCAACCCATGTACTATTGATCCTTCTGTATCAGTCCCTAATAATTGGGGCGGTTATCAGCAACCTTTTACTGGAAATGCTTATTGTGCATTGGGGACTTATTCAAGCTATTTTGGACAAGTTAATGGAAGAGAATTTATTGGTAGAAATTTATCCTCCTCTTTAACAATTGGCACTAAGTACTACGTTTCTTTTAAAGTAAGTTTGAGTATTAGTGCAGCCATATGGTCTAACTGTGCAACTAATAATCTTGGAGCTTCTTTTTCTACAATTCCATATCAGTGGGTAACAAATCCAGCATCTGTTACAAATAACGCGAAAGTATTTTCTACAACTATTATTATAGATACTTTAGGGTGGACAACAATAACTGGTTCTTTTATTGCAGATTCTGCTTATCAATACATAATGTTAGGCAATTTATTTAATGATGCAAATACAGATACATTAATTATTGATGGAACAAGTACTAATTGTTTTGCCTATTATTTTATTGACGATGTTTGTGTATCAACAGATTCTCTCGGATGTAACCTATCAGTTGATATTACAGAATCTTCAAAGGATAAACTTTCTTATTTGATCTATCCTAATCCTGTAAGGGATTATATTAATATAAGCAATTTGAATGAACCTTTTGATTTGATTGTTTATAATGGTTTGGGGCAAATTTTATTTGAAGAAAAGAACATTATTGATAATAAAAGAATTTCAACTTATCAATTTGACAAGGGACTATTGCTGATTAATATTAAAACAAAAACTAGAAATTTTTATACTAAACTTATTAAAATCTAAAGTCTATGAAAAAAATCAACTTTAAAATAATTGGAACAATATTATGTTCATTAATGACAATTACTTCTTTCTCTCAAAATTGGAGACAAGGTGGAAATGGTGCAATACCAGCTGCTTGGAATGTTGCTATACCTGCAAATCAATTGTTAGGAACTACAACCGCCTTTCCTTTACGCATTATTACTAGTAATGCCGAGCAAATGCGTATTACTCCTTTGGGTTTCGTAGGTATCGGAACAACTACTCCTCCTTTTCATCTTTCATTAAACAATGATGGAGGAATTCTTGCGCAGGGAACATTCGGGTTGGGTGTTACTGTTCCTGCAGGCCTCACAGATTCAAGATTAATTTGGTATCCTGCAAAAGCCGCTTTTCGTGCAGGAAGAACAACTGGTACAGCATGGGATGATGTTAGCATTGGTATTTATTCAGGATCCATAGGCCAAGACAATATTGCAAGCGCTGCTGGGTCAATGGCATTTGGATCTGGTGTAACAGCTACAGGACAATGGGCATGTGCATTTGGTTCATCTACTATTGCATCCGGTGCAGGATCCTTTGCTATTGGAAGACAGAATGCAATTGCTTCAGGAAATGGTTCCTTTGCGGGTGGGTTTGATGTTTCTGCAACAAGCGTAGGCGATTTTGTCTTTGGCGAAAACGCATTTGCTACTGGTGGTTTTTCTACATGTTTTGGTGCAGCAGCCCAAGCGAATGGACAACTCTCATATGCTTTTGGATCTTATATTAGAGCAAATGCAACCAATTCATATGTTTTCGGAGATGGACTATTTTCTAATCCGCTTATTAATTCAATCCCTAATTCATTGATGGTAGGCTTTCAAAGTGATGTTTCTACTTTTTATGTTGGCGTTGCTGGAGGGACAGTTGGTTCGCTTGGAAATGTAGGTATTGGAACATCAACACCAGCAAATAGATGTGAAATTGACAATGGTATTTTTAATCCTAACACAAGTGGATTACGATTTACTAGACTCACTGCAAATTCACCAACAGGTCCTAATTTTGGCAATATGGGTGTTCTTGCTCTTGATTTAAGTGGCAATGTTATTTATGTCGCAGCACCAGTTGCATCAACTATTACCGGAGCTGATAATGGAACATCTTTGAATCTAGCTGGAACAACAGTCCAATTTGGAAATGACGTAGGATTTACCACTGCACAATTATTAAATGATAGGGAAATTCCTATGAATAACCGGAATATTTTTTTACAGATCCTGCTGTTCCAACCCTTGGAACAAATAGAATTCAAACAGGTTTAAATACAGGACTTACTTACAATACATTTTCTAAATTTTCATCTTTTAATGGAGAGGCATCTGGTGTACCATTCCGGATCGGTGGATATTTTACAAGTACTTCTACCTTCAATTTAACTGGAATCCCTTTACAATACAGTCCTGTTTATTTTGGTGTTTCAGGTGCCAATTATAAATTTGGGGCTATCTCTTTAGCTCAAGATAATACGGGTTCTAATGGACGATTTATAGGTGTAAGCGGTGGTGCCTATAGTACAGCTTCACTTAAAAATGTAGGAACAAGCGGAAAAGCTTATGGTTCATCAATTGAAAATATCGGTATAAATGGTTTAGCTGCAGGTGCAGGGGCCAATGCCTCTAATTATGGCGTATATGGTGTAGCGAATGGTACAGGACGAAATTACGGGGTCTATGGTAGTGCTTCGGGAGGGGCAATAAATCGTGCTGGCTATTTTGCGGGCAATCTTGAATATACAGGAGCATTGATTAGTTCCGATCAGATGTTTAAAACAGATGTGGGTCCAATTATAGATGCTTCCTCCATACTGAAAAGAATAAAACCACAGACATACAAAATGGATATTGTTAATTATCCACAATTTAATTTTGATGATGTGTTGCAGTATGGTTTTATAGCACAGCAAGTTGAACAAGTTCTTCCTGCATTAGTTCATCAATCCGAAAATCCGGAAGTGTTAGATAGCCTTGGAAATATTATTCATCCACTAGTAGTATATAAATCTGTTAATTATAATGCCTTTATTCCCATTGCCGTGCAAGCAATAAATGAGTTAGGGGCAAAATTGGATAAATCCACTTTATCAGATCAAACAGTTAAAACGAATGTGCAAAATTTAAATGGTTCTCTTGCAAAGGTTAAGCTGATGCGAGGGATTACTTATGAATGGAGCAGTTCTGCACAAACCAATATGAATTTGGACTCATTACAGCATATTGGCTTTATCGCTCAAGAAATTTCTTCAATTGATCCATTATTAACTTTTGTAGATGACTCAAGCTTAATGCATGTGAAATATGATCGTCTTGTACCTGTTTTGGTTGAAAGCATTAAAGAGCTAGATGAAATAGTTCAAACAAAAGATTCAATAATTAATGTTTTAAAAACAAATGATTCTATTCAAGATTATCGTTTGTTAGCATTGGAAAATGCAGTAAATGAATGTTGTAATAATAGAGCAATGCAAACAACAAACGGGAGTTCTTCCATTGATGTTGAACTAAAAGATGGACAAAGCGTTGTGCTAGAAGCAGCCATTCCTAATCCTTTTGCAGAGCAAACTACAATTAATTATTTTTTACCGGATAATATTTTGAAAGCACAAATGTTATTTTATAATGCTCAGGGAAAATTAGTTCAATCGGTAGAATTAACTGAAAAAGGTAAAGGAAGTTTAAATGTGTTTGCTCAAGACTTAAGTAATGGTATTTATACCTACACTTTAGTTGTTGATGGAAAAGTTTTTGAAACAAAGAAAATGGTGAAACAGAAATAAGAAACGAATTCTCAAAAAATAAAAAATCCCGTTATGAATATACGTAACGGGATTTTTTTATTTTAATACTGTCTATAAAAAATACTTCTCTTTTAAAAACTCAGCATAATCGCCTAAATTAGCCATTACCTGAAGTTCCTGATAGCGTTTGTGAAATGCCATATCATCGGTTTGGGCATTGAGCACATCCAAACGGAATTTATCAAAATTCACCAATGCCTGCTTTTCTTTCAACGTTAACGGTTCTCCGTTGAATTCTCTTTCCCGCAAATCGTTGATACTCGGAACGCCTCCGATATCGGACTTTGCAAAGTATTTATTTAATATGCTTATGCGATTTTCCATAACTGTTTATCTGTACAAAATTACGTCAATTATCCAATTTGGTTACTACTTTACAGGGCCTTGTTATAAACATTGCTTTGTTAATAGGTGCAAAAACAGCTCCTGCATAATTAGCGCAAATGAACAAAAACAGATATATATTGTTGATATTAGAGCTAATTTTATGAGAATCATTTAAAAAGATTGAAATTTGTCAATAATAAATGAAAGAAAAAATTACATCCGAAGAAGTACCCTTTTTTTCTGTAATAATTGCTACGTTCAATAGAAAAGAGACAATTATCAGAGCCGTTAATTCATTGATAGCCCAAACCGAAACAGATTGGGAAGCCATCATTGTGGATGATGGCAGTACAGACAATACCTATTTGGAAATACATAAATTATTGGAGAAACACAGAAATATTAAATATGTAAAGCAAAAAAACAAAGGAGCTGCAGAATCAAAAAACAGGGGAATCCAGCACGCTAAAGGTTTATTTTTTACATTTTTAGATTCGGACGATGAATACGAAAGTGCTCATTTAGCATCCAGAAAAAAGATCATAACAGAAAACCCGGGGTTGAAATTTTTATCGGGAGGATTAAAAATTATTGGCAGTCCATACGTCCCCGACCGCTTCAACTCCTCCCAACAGATCCATTTAGATAAATGCGAAATAGGTGGAACTTTCTTCATTGAAAAAGAACTTTTATATTCTTTAAAAGGATTTAATAATATTTTATTGGGCGAAGATGCCGATCTCTACGATAGAGTTTCAGAAACACATGTTGCCATGCTTAAAACGGATATTCCTACTTATATTTATCACAGAGACACCGAAGGCTCTGTTACTAATTCGCTTTTGACCATCCGGTGATTGCTCTGATAGCCCCCAATGAAGATTCAATAGGAACCTGCCTGCCGGCAGGCAGGCGCTGATCTGTTATGATCATTATGAAAAAATTAAGATGAAGGAATAACTGTGCTTTTATGTTAAAAAATTAAGATTAAAAATCATTTTTCAATCATAAATATCTTAATAAATCTGCGCCTGCCTGCCGGCAGGCAGGTTCCCATTTTATCCCAAACATCATATAATTATCCTATTTTTGTTTTGATGAAAAAACACTTTCTCTTATTCCTTTTTCTGCTGATCTCGTTTGTATCTGTTTCTCAAAACATTCGAAAACAAATTGAGGACCTGGATACAGCTTATTACCATGACGAATATGTTTTGGCCAAAAAGCTTATCGCTGAAATTTTCCCTAAAAAAGATAAAATACAAAACGATACTTTGCTGGTAGAGTTTTTAAGCACCTGTGGCTCGGTATATTACAGTACGGAGGAATTTGTTGAGGCAGAAAAATATTTTTTACTCGCAGCAGAAAAAGCAAAAGCTAGCCTTGGAGAAAATGAATATCATTATGCATTGGCCATTTTTAATTTAGCAGGATGTTATAAAGAACAAGGCCGGTATACAGAAGCAGAACCCTTGTATATGAAATCCTTACCTGTGCTTTCAGAGGCATTCGGGCAAAGCAGTGTGCAGTATACGCGTTGTTTTTATACACTTGCTTCCATGTATATCGACATGGCACGATACAACGATGCGGAAGGAATGATAGCTGCTGCTGTTAATTTTTATAAAGAAATACTGGGAAATGAAAGTCCGGATTACCTGGGTGCATTAGGCTCCATTGCTATTGTTTATCAAGGACAAGGAAAATATGCCAAAGCAGAAGAAATTTTTACTGCCTTACTGAATTATATGCAAGGACAACCTGTTCCTGATAAATCAGAAATAAATACGCTATACAATAACTTAGGAGAGCTCTATCGCACTATGGGAGATTATGGCAAAGCAGAGCCTACTCTCTTGGAAGCAGTAAGGACAGCTCCTGACAACTCTCAGCCTGCTGCAACCTCTTTGAATAATTTAGCATTGGTTCAAAAAGCAATTGGTAAATATGCTGAGGCAGAACGCTCTTACAAAAAAGCAATTGATGCCTATAAATTTTTAAATAAAACATATCATCCTGATTATACCAATCCTGTAAATAACTTGGGAGAGTTGTATCGCACGATGGGTCGGATCCAAGATGCAGCAAATGCTTTTTTGGAAGTTATTGAGATACGTAAAAAATTATTAGGAACAGATCATCCCAATTATGCAAATGCCTTAAACAATTTGGCTTTGCTGGAATCCGAAGTAGGTTATTACGAAGATGCTGAAAAACATTTTTTAGAATGCACAGATATTTATAAAAGAATCTTGGGAGAGAAGCATCGCTTTTATGCAAACTGTTTGAACAATCTTGCCTTTGTTTATAAGGCCACAGGAAAAATACAGAAAGCAAAAGAAACGTATGAAGAATGTTTGCGTTTGGCGAAAGAATCGGTTGGAGAAAACAGCGACAAGTATGCCTTGTATTTAGGCGGTTTGGCCGGAACTTACCGAATGATGAATAAAAATGAGCAGGCCATTCCTTTAATTATTAAGTCCTTGGAAATTCTTAAAAATAAACTTGGAGAAAATCATTACGATTACATTGATACGGAATATAATTTAGCAGAAGTGTATCGCGAAAGTGGAAAATTTATTGAAGCAAAAAAACACTACCTCAATTCAATAAAAGGATTTCTGTTTTTAATTGAAACGTATTTTCCTTCTTTGGGAGAAAAAGAAAAAACAGATTTTTATTTCAGAGTAAGTAACACTTTTGAAACATTCAATTCTTTTGTTATCCAAATGAAAACAGAGTTTCCGAGTGAGAATCACAACGACTTAGTTGAAAGGATGTACGACAATCAGTTGGTTATAAAATCACTTTTATTAAAAGAAACCGGAAAAGTAAAAATTCAAGTTGCTGCAAGTGGAGATAAAAAATTAAAAGAAGACTACGAAGAATTATTAAAATTGCGCGAAACGATTGTCCAGCAATACCGATTAACTTCGGAAGACTTAGCAGAGATTGGGGTAGACTTACCTGCAATGGAAAAACAAGCAAATGAATTGGAACAAAAAATCACTTCCGTCTCCAACATTTCGGTAAAAAAGAAGTCAGAAGCTAAATCTTGGAAAGACATTCAACAAAAATTAAAAGCAGACGAATGTGTTGTAGAAATGGTTCGCACGGAGTTTTATACAAAAGGACGATGGACGGATTCAATCTATTATTCTGCTATGGTGATTGATAAAACTTGTAAGTCGCCAACATTTGTATTTATAAAGAACGGAAATGATTTAGATATAAAAATTGCAAGTTCTTACCGAAGTTTAATTAAGGCAAAAGTAAGTGATGAAACTTCGTATGATGCTTTGTGGAAGCCGTTAAAAGAAGCTGTCGGTAATGCTAAGAAAATTTATTTTTCTCCCGATGGTATTTATCAACAAGTAAATATTTACACGCTAAAAAATTCGGAGACAAAAAAATATCTTTTGGAAGAAGCGAATATTGTTTTGTTAACCAACTCACAAGATCTGTTAGAAACAGTTG
This sequence comes from uncultured Chitinophaga sp., assembly GCA_964456225.1. Classification (GTDB taxonomy): domain Bacteria; phylum Bacteroidota; class Bacteroidia; order 2-12-FULL-35-15; family 2-12-FULL-35-15; genus 2-12-FULL-35-15. The sequence continues at coordinate 15,222 of CAYWAV010000027.1, forward strand.
TTGCATCCACTTCTAAAACAGCAGAAATATTTTCGTATCCGGATTATGATTTTATTGCTACAACTACTGAAATAAAATCGTCCGAACCATTGTCCAGATATGGTTTTACAAATTTAGCAGAGTTGCCTGGAACAAAGATTGAAGCAGATTCCATCACCAAAATTTTAAAATCAAAGAACTGGAATGTAATAGAACATTTACAAGCAGAAGCAACAGAAGAAGCGATTAAGAAAATTCAAAACCCCAAAATTTTACACATTGCAACGCATGGATTCTTTTTACAGGATGTAGATGATAATGCAAGCGTGGTAATGGGAATGCAAGCACAAATTGCTAAACAAAATCCATTATTGCGTTCCGGATTGATGATGGCGGGTTCTGCAGCCATTGCCAGAGATTCTATGGTTGATAATAGTTTTGATGATGGAATTTTAACAGCATACGAAGCTGCAAATATGAATTTAACGCAAACCGATTTGGTTGTGCTTTCTGCATGTGAAACAGGTTTGGGAGAAATGAAAAACAGTCAAGGTGTTTACGGCTTACAACGAGCATTTATGGTGGCCGGAGCAAAATCAGTAATCATGAGTTTGTGGGTGGTGGATGATTTTGCAACTCAAGAGTTAATGAGTAATTTTTATCGCGAATGGATAAAAGACCCTTCAGCAGAAAACCGACAAAAAGCATTTCGTACTGCACAACTTAAATTAAAAGAAAAATTTCCGGATCCTTATTATTGGGGTGCGTTTGTGATGGTTGGGAAATAATTGTATAAAAACAGCTCACAATTCTGTAACAAAAAAGTATTCAAATTGTAGTATCTTCGCAATCAATAAAACATTTTTAGTTTATCAAAATTATGAGTAAAGTTTTTGTAACAGGTCCGGATGGCGTTTTGGGAAGTAATATTGTTAGAGAGTTGCTTTCTAGAAATTACGAAGTAAGAGTATTGGTTTACGGCCCTCGTGAACCCATTACTTTAAAAGATTTACCAATTGAAATCGTTCAAGGAGATATCACTAACAAAGAACAGATAATTGAACTTTCAAAAGGCTGTGATTACTTTATTAATGTGGCTGCAATAACCGACATGTGGCCAACACGTGGACAAATTTATTTTAAGATAAATGTTAAGGGAACCGAAAATGCAATTGAAGCAGTCTTGCAAAATAAAATCAAACGGTTGGTGCATGTAGGAAGTGCAAGCTCGTTTGGATATGGAACGATTGATAATCCGGGAAATGAAACTACTCCTTTTAAATCGGCCAAATACAAAGTAGATTATATTGAAAGCAAAAAGCAAGGACAAGAAAAAGTAATTGAGGCGGTAAAAGAAAAAGGCTTAGATGCAGTGGTTGTTTGTCCAACATTCATGATAGGTCCTTACGATTCGAAACCCAGCTCCGGAACAATGATTATTGCAATAGCAAAAGCGGAGCTACCGGCATATTCTTCAGGAGGAAAAAACTGGGTGTACGTAAAAGATGTTGCTGTTGGAGTTTGTAATGCGCTTACAATGGGCCGTAAAGGAGAAGCATATATTTTGGGTGGAGAAAATTTAACGTATGTGGATGCTGTGAAACGAATTGCTGCTGCATGCGGACAAACAAAACTTCCAAAATTTGTGGTGCCGAAATTTTTATTAATTTTTATCGGTTGGCTGGGAACTGTTGCAGCCGCGATAACCGGAAAGCCACCAAAATTGACTATTAACCTTGCAAAGATTGCTTGTGATGGACATTATTTTAGTCCGCAAAAAGCCATTGATGAATTAAAGATGCCTCAAACTCCAATTGAAGTGGGAGTTAAAGAAGCACAAAAGTGGTTTATTGAAAACAAATATTTGTAATTAGTTTTTGTTTTTTACAAGCATCACACTTCCTTTCCAATCAGATAATTCAATTAAATTTTCGGCAATTGTAGGCATAAATTCGTCCAATGCTTTTTTAATGCCATCCCAGGTATGGTTATAATCGTGTACGATGATAACACCTCCAGCAACAAGTTTGGGATAAAAAAATCGTAAAGCTTCGATGGTAGGCAAATATAAGTCGGCATCCAAATGAACAAATGCAAATGTTGTTTGCTCTAAACCAATCGCTGTTTTAGGAAAATACCCTGGATAAAAAATAGCTTGTTCTGAAGAGATGTGTTTTTTTACTTCTTCTAAACTTGTGTCTGAAAATTCTTTAGTAGTATACTTTCCTCCTTGTTTGTTTTCGTGCTGCAAATCAATTTCATCAAACCCTTCAAACGTATCAAACAAATGTAGCTTTCGCGAAGGGTCCATTTCAAAAATTATTTTTGCTGTTTCTCCTTTGTGAACACCCAGCTCTGCAAAATCACCTGTTACATTTTCTTTTTTTATTCGTTCAATTTGTAACCACATATTATAAAAGCGAATTTTATCAAAATAGTTTCGTTCAAGCACTTTTAAATTTTCGGAGACTAAATTATTTTTTACTGCATCTTCCCATTTGTAGGGCTTAGCAAGCTTGAAGGACCAGAATGTTTCAAGATATTTATAAATAAAAAAAAGGAAGACAAGGACTAAGCCCGCGGAAATAATATTTAAAATAGAATTCATAAGAAAGGAAATCTTAGAAAATAGTATGACGAATATAAGGCTATTATTTAATTACCTGTAAAAATCCAGGATGTGTATCTCCGCTTTCTACAGTTAGAATATAATAATACGTTCCATCATTCACATTGTTTGGAGTCCAGTCATTCGAATAATTATCTTTCTGATAAATAACTTGCCCCCAACGATCATACACTTTTAAATTGTTTGTTCCAAAATATTCCAAGTATTTGAAATAAAGCATTTCATTGTTGTTGTCGCCATTAGGCGTAACCACATTGGGTAAAATCATTTCGGCAGGAATAACATTTATTTCCTGGCAAACTGTATCCACACAACCATCAGATGTTTGCATTGCTAAACAAACGGTATAGATTCCGGGAACAGAATAGCTATGTGTAGGATTTTGATTGAAATCAAAAAAACCATCACCAAAAGTCCAATACCAAATACTTCCGCTGCCACCAACAACAGTTGTATTGTCTGTAAACAGCAATGGTGTATTTATTATTACCGGTTGTGGAGTAGCAATAAAACCAGCAATTGGTAAAGGATTTGTATTTACTACAACTATGATAGTATCCGATTGACAAGTATTATTAATTGCAGAAACCTGATAAGTGGTTGTTAATACCGATGTACTTGTATTTACAATTGTTTGATTAATTGTTGTTCCTGTTCCGCTAGTAGAATTTCCGCTCCAGCTCACAACGCTTGTCCCAATGCAAGGTGTAAGTGTAATGTTAAATGGATCGCCCGAACAAGTTGTTTGTGGATTTGGTGATGCAACAACTTCTGGTACTTCTTTGATAGTAATTATTTTTGGCGCAGGTGTTGCCATAACATTTCCGCAAGCATCGATAACAGTTGGAGCCGGAACCGATAAAACAGAGATGGTGTCGCAAGTCCAAGGGCAACTGGGGATTGTTAAAGTGATTGCCTTTGGAGTGGTTGCAGTTGAACAACCAATTGGTGTTCCTGCGGTTACAGGAGTTGCCATCCAAGGATGAGTAATCGTAAATGGCGGAACGCCATAACGGATGTAAACTGTTCCTGTGAGTGTACATACATTCGAACAAATACTGTTTGGTGTAACATTCCAAAGCGTTCCGTAACCCTCAATAGTATGGCCTTCCACGTATGCACTAAACGGATAGCCGCCAAACGGGTCGTGGTAAACGTATGTTGTATTGCAACCTGTTCCGCCAACTGTACGCGAAATGTGCATAGATAAATATAAAGTTTGTGCAGCGCAGGATTGTGGTTTGCAACATAGTAGCGGACTTTTTAAATCGTATGCAGTAAGATATGCTGTTCCTGGCGACATTCCTACAGCACCAGTAGTAGTAAAGGATGTAGAGCTATTACAGCTTGTTCTGAAATTCATAGCTCCGTGATTCATGATGGCAGTAGAAAACGGACTTGCATAAAAACTTCCGCTTACAAAAAATCCTGTTACAGAAACCTGGGCAGGTATCGTTACTAAAATACTATCCGAATCGGTTGCTGGGAAAATACAAGATGGAATGAATGGTCCGGTGTAAGTAGCAGTTGGTCCGGTTACCAGGGGGTCTATTGTAATTGGGTAAACACGACTTGGATCATTTATCCATGTATTTGGAACAATAATTTTTATTTTTTGTTTTCCAGCAACCGTTTCAAATTTATACGCAGCAGTAATAAAGTTGTTGTTTGCATCATAACAAACAGCACCTCGCATGGTTCCTAATTCTTTTCCTTCAGACGAAATAATTTGCAAAGCCCCTAGCCAACCTCTTTCCTCCTGGTTACCATAATTTGCATCAGGAATAAGTTTTGCATTTTCTGGCAGCTCAATTTCTTCTTCGATTATAAAATCGGAACTGCTTGAAGCAGCAGGAGCGTTCAAAACATAATTGTATTTTAAACTATTGTAACGAAATTCAAATGTTTTATAAATGCCTGAAATGCCTGTATTCATTGTCACATTCACTCCTTCTTGCTTCAAGTCGAAAGGAATAACTGCAGCCCCGTTTATCTTACTATTTTTTGAAAATACTATTTTAGAATTATCATTTGTACTTACTTCAACCGCTCCGTTATTTAAAACAGATACTTCATTCGGCTGACTGCTTGCTGATAATCCTTTAGCTGAAAGACTTGGTTTTAAATCAACAGGAACTAACGCTCCGCTTGTGTTATAATAGTTAACAGGCTGTTTGCTGTAATGCATGATGATTCTTCCATCGGGAGTAACAAAGGTGCTGGAATAAATTTTTCGTTCACTTTCCGCTTCTTTCCATTGCGAACGGTCTTCGAGGATGTTTCGTTCACCTTCTGGATTTAGACAGGCTGCAAGATTTGATGAGTTTTTTTGGGAAAGTAATTGAGCTCCATTGAAACTAAAAAGAATCAACAATAGAAGCGTGTTGATGATATTTTTTTTGAGTAGCATGACAGGGGTGTTGAGTATACCAAAGATATAAAATTTTTGCAGCAAAACAAGCGTTGTATGAAATTAGTTGCTGGCCATTCAAAAGTAAATTGTTTAAATCTAAAATGTGTGTATTAATTTATTAAAATAGTATAATCAAAAACGGCAGCTAGGGGCATTCATGAAATAATTATTTATGAGAAATATTTTTTTATTTGTAATTATATTCGGCTTATGTGGTTTCAAACCAGGTCGTTCCTTATTGCATAGCGTACCATTTCTGCATTTGTTTTCAGTTGCATTTTTTCTTAACTTCGAGAACGATATGTACTTATTGTAGGTTCACTCAAGGAAAGATTGGTTGCAATTTGAGCACCTGTTTTCCCTTTTGCAAATAATAAAAGTGTTTGATCCTCTCGGTCAGATAACAATTCGTGAGGAGCTTTGTCGCTTGGGTTTTCTAATTGCAAAACCATTTTTTGTGCTATTTCAGCGGAAACATATCTTTTTCCTGATAAAACAAGTTTAACTGCTACCAATAATTCAGAACCAGCCTTGTCTTTTGATAAATAACCATAGGCGCCTAACTTGTATGCTCTTAGAGCAATTTGGTCTTCTGAATGTAAGCTAAAAACAAGGGCAGGAATCTTTCTCTTATTATTTTTAATGTTCTTTAATATCTCAAGGCTTTTTTTTCCAGGCATATCGATGTCAAGAATTATCATGTCCCATTTTTCCTCAATTAATTTTTTGGAGTGTTTAGGTTGCGTTTTCTGCTTCTCCAAATTCAATTTCATCATAATGGGATAACCTTAAAACCAATAATAAGAAGATCGAGTAGATAGGAACTCTGTTATTGTAAGTGATGGTTTTGGAGCGTATAAAGGATTGGATAAAGAATACAAAGAACACCAAGTAGTTAATCATATTCAAAACGAATATGTTAGAGGCGAATATCACACAAATAATATAGAAGGCTTTTGGAGCCTAGTTAAAAGAGGGATTGTAGGACAATATCATAAAATAACGCATAAATATTTACAAAACTATTTGGATGAATTTAGCTTCAAATATAATTTTAAAGGAAAGGGAAATATTTTCGAATTATTCCTTTGTAATGCAATAACAACAAACAAAGTAAAACTTATAACTTCCTAATTATGGGATATGGCCTTTTCAAAGGGGGCGAAGGGGGATTTACTCCGATTCACCAACCTCTCCCCCAGCCCCTCCCCTTGAAGAAGGAGAGGGGGGGGTCTCCGCAATAATGTTTTTCTCTAACCCCAAACAAATCCAATTGCCGAAGGCAATAAATCCTAAAAATCCACAGCAAATCAAAAATCATTTTTAATCATGATAATCCTTAAAAATCTGCGTTCCCATTTTATTATCCGGAAGCGAGATTAGCCTATCTTTGCCTTGTGCAAAAATCACTCTTCATATTTCTTTTTCTTCTTTGCTTGTCACAAAGCACATCCGCACAACCCACCCTCGATACCATGCGTATGTGCCTAGAAAAAAAACCACACCTCTTCGGGAAATTTGATACACGTAATTCTTTTATTGATAACAGCAGAGCAAAAATTTTTGGATTAAAAACAGGAATCATCTACAATAAACGACTTGCTTTTGGAATAGGTTATAATCAACTCAATCCTCCTTCTTCCGATTTTGATAAAATAATTTACATTGTAAATTCCAATGGCGAATTGGAAAGAACAGCAGCCGTTCTTCGTTTGGCGTATATGTCTGTTCATGCCGAATATGTTTTTTATCAGACAAAACATTGGGAACTAAGTATGCCTTTGCAATTTGGAATAGGACAATCCTATTATAAATACAATCAATTTGGAAAAAGAAAAGTGATTGAAAAAGATTACAACTTCATTTATGAACCTGCTATCTCTGTTGAATATAAATTTGCAAAATGGGCTGGCGTTGGTGTGGATGTGGGTTATCGCTTTATGGCTACTAGCTACAAAAAATTGAATCGGAAATTTACTTCTCCCACCTATGCATTTAAATTTTTAATCTATTACAATGAAATTGTGAAATCTGTTTTCCCTAAAAGCAAGTTGGCTAAGAGGATGTAGAAACAAGACCAACTTTCAAAAATAAAATGAATTTCCTGTTCAGGCCTTTTTCTTTAAACAAACAATTGGTATATGGACTACAAAAAAGTACCTGAAGCAATTTCAGAACTTATAAGTAGCGTTAATTTGCAATTAAAAAAATCTGAAATTAACGACATACCCAATCATCCCTTAACAATAGCAACATTTTTCACAATAGATTTCTTGGTGAAATACATCCTTTTGCAGATGGCAATGGCAGAGTATGCAGAATTATAATGAATGATATTTTAATTAAAAAAGGCTTCCCACCCATTTTTATTAAAGATACGGATAGAATAAATTATTTTAAACATTTTGATAACTCTTCAAGTATAAACCTGGATCAAATGTTGAACTTTTTTGCAGACCAATTAATAGAAAGTTTGCTTTCAAAAAAAATATTCCTCTCCGCATCAAAGGAAAAAAATAAACTATCAAAAAAATTATGCTCAACAAAAACCCTCTTCTGAATAATCAGAGGAGGGTTTTTATTCGGTTCTTAATTAATCATTATTCGTTACTAGCAAGCAATGTTACGTGACCTGTATAGTCGTGATATTTTTGAGAGAAGTCGCGCACTTCAATTTTGTAAACATACACTCCTTGTTGTGCAATTTTATCTCCATTGTTGGCTCTTCCATCCCAACCTATTTCAAGATTGTTAGATTGGAAAATCAATTCTCCCCATCTGTCAAAAATCATCATATTAAATTCACTTATCTCCACTCCTTTCGGCATAAAGAAATCGTTGTTTCCGTTTCCATCAGGAGTAAATGCATTTGGAATATACAAAGTGAATACGGGAGTCACTTCAATTTCCATTTCAATTGAATCGGTACAACCATTAGCAGTAGTGGTTACTAAGGATACTGTATATTTTCCTTTGCTTGCATACGTGTGTTGTGGATTTATAAGAGTAGAACCTGTTCCATCTCCAAAATTCCAAACACGAGTTGCAGCGTTGGTAGATTGATCATAAAATTTATAGATTGGACTAATCATCGTTCCATCCATTCCTTCAGAAGTAAAGTGTGCAACCGTTCCGGGATAAACGATCACCGTACTTGTTGTTGTTGCAGTATTCACACATCCGAAAGGAGATGTAACGGTTACATTAATAATATATGTTCCGCTTGATATATAAATATTTGATGGACTAGTTTGATTAGATGTATTTCCATCACCAAACGACCAGTAATAAGTTGCCCCAGCATTTGTTGTAGAATTATCCACATATGTTAAACTCGCTTCTTCACAATTTGCAATCGATTGTGGGGAAAGAGCAATCACTGGCAACGGATTAACTGTTACCGGAACCGTTGATGAAACTGTGTTTCCACAAGCATCCATCACCGTTACAGTATATGTTGTATTGGTTGTTGGAGAAACGGTGAACGGACCATTTCCTGTTCCTAATCCACCACTCCAGTTAATTGTAACCGGACCTGTACTTCCGAAAACATTGGAAGCAACTGTTGCATTATTTCCGAAACACATTGCTGCAGGAGGAGATACAGTTACGTTTGCAAGTGTTAAAGAAGTAACATTAATACTAACCATTGCAATAGTTCCTATACAACCATTTGCATCCTGTGCAACAACGCTGTAAGTAGTATTAGTAATCGGACTTACACTTTGTATGGCACCTGTTCCTATTCCTGTCCAGCTAAAAGTATATGCGCCTACCCCACCAGTAGCAACTGCACTGATTGTTGTATTTTGTCCGGAACAAATTGTTGTTCCTCCAGATGCAATTGTAATCAATGGAGCTGGTTCAGTGATAATGACAGTTGCTGTAACAGTACAACCATTTGCATCACTTGCAATAGCGGTATATGTTCCTGGCCCTAATGCACTTGTACTTGCGCCTGTTCCACCTGTTGGTAACCATTGGTAAGAATAGGTTGGCGTACCACCTGCAGGGATTACAATACCTTGTCCGTTATTTAATCCGTTACATGTTACCGGTAAACCTGCTGAAGAAATTGTTAATGCAGGAGGTTGAGTAATGGTAATGGATGAAGTGGCAGTACAACTATTTGCATCACTAACTGTTGCAGTATAATTTCCCGGACTTAAACTTGAAATATTTTGAGTTAAAGTTGCAGGAGTAGTATTCCACATGTAATTATAAAAACCTGTTCCGCCTGATGCACCAACAGTTGCAAAACCATTTCCCATTCCGTTACAAGAAACATTATTAATAATCATTGCGTTTGCATTTAATGCATTCGGTTGAGTTGTTGTTACACTTGATGAAACAGTACAACCATTATTATCGGTTACAATAATAGAATGAACACCTGGCGTGAAATTTATTGCAGTGGATGTTGTTTGAGCAGGTGTTGTATTCCACAAATAAGTGTATGGCCCTGTTCCTCCTGCTGCAACAATACTTCCAGTTCCATTATTTAATCCAAAACAAGTAATGTTTGTTTGAGAAAGAGAATAACTAAGTGGTGTTGCAGGCTGAGTAATAATAATTGTATCATATTTTACACATCCGTTGGCGGTAGTAACGGATACATAATATGTTCCAGGCGTTAAACCACTTATGGCAGAAGTTGTAGCGCCATTATTCCATAAATAAGTATACGGAGCCATACCGCCACTCGCATTTGCAGTAGCTGTTCCATTATTACCACCGAAACAAGAAACGTTTGTTCCGTTCATGTTAACATTCCCTGGTGCGGAACCTGTTCCAACAGTTGCACTTGCTGTACTCACACATCCGCCTGCACCAGTTACACTCACAGTGTATGTTCCTGCATTAAGACCATTTTCACTGGATGTTGCTCCACCACTGGACCACGAGTATGTATACGGACCTGTTCCTGTAAGAACGGATACGTCAGCTGTTCCATTAGACGCTCCACAATTTGCAGGCGATGATGTTGTTGTTAAAACAATTCCGGTAACAGTTATACAAAATGCAAATGTTTGACTTCCGTTGTATGGACAATTATCATCTTGCACGGTAATTGTAAAACAATGACTGGTTGTGCTGATATCTGCAGCTGTTGGTGTCCATGTAAAAGTTCCTGTTGGACGAGCACCACCGCTTGATGTAAATGTAGCACCAGCAATTCCGCTGTTCCAAACAATAGAAACGTTTTGAGTTGCATCAGCATCATAAGTATCGATGGCAAAATTAATTGGAACTCCCGCACAAGCAGTTAATGAATAAATACCTGTGTTATTAATTCCTGCTACATAAGGATTGTTATTTGTGCAAGCGATTGTTCTCATTTGAATATCGCGCATTACACTTCCAACGAGTAATTCATTTCTATACTCTTGAACCAATACAGCAAAAACAGTAACTTGAATTAAAGTGGGCGTCATACACATGTCACCCGTTAAATTATTAAATGTAACTGCAGGAGATGACGCCAAAGGTTGCGCTGCAGAATAAGGAACAAGATAAGTTACTGTTGTTGTTGCACTAGTTTGAGGTGCAATTAAAGTAAAGTATAACGAATCGCCATCAGGATCAGATGAACCATTGTTAAAACAATACGGTTGACTTGTACAAACAAAAGGAATCGGGTCATTCGAAAAGATTGGAGAACTATTGCAAGGGAAATTTAGATTATCCAAAGTTGCTTCAACATAAATGTTTTGCGCAGCTGGATTGAGAATGGTGCCTATTGTAGCATTTCTGCAACAAAGCGAAAAACTGAATACCCAATCGGTACAACTAGCAGGAAGTGTAGTAATTCCACGATAGATATATTCTTGCACACCGGGATAAGTTCCTCCGGAGCATTGTGTATTAAACATGGTGCAAATTGGTGATACATCTATTCCTGTTCCTGGTATTTGATTAAGCGTTAAATTATAATTTTGAGCACAAGAGGCAGAGGATAAGTTAATTGATACAGTTCCTGGTGCTGCCACACCGGCACAATCGCGGTAGAAAGAGAGCGATATCTCGTATTGGTTTCCACCCAAGCATCGATATGTGATATCTGCGCTTTGGGCGTGCGAGGCAAAAGCTTCATTAGATGTTTGAATAAACATTAAAATAAAGCTAAGCCAAGTAAGGAGTCTGGTTAGTAGTTTAGATTCCATGGGGACCTCCGATTTTAAATTAGAACAATAAATTAAGAACTACCTCCTTTAACGCCACGAATATGAAAGGGTTTCAGAAATCGTGTTAATTATGTCAGACGGCTTGCGAGTGTGTACTAATAGTATAGGAGTGTCGATGAACCTACAGTTTTCGCAATAAACTAATTTGTGTTTGAAATAAGCTTTTGTGAGAATCCCCCTTGCCCTCCTTCGACTTAGCTCTGGACAGGCTCTTTTGCAAAGGGGGAATTTTCCTAATGAACTTTCTATATTATAAGCGTAATCTATTTCCAATCATTAATTTATAGACCGGAAGGGAGTACAAGAAAAACCTCTGAAATTTCAGAGGTTTTTCTTTGTCCAAAGTCCATTTTTTACTACATTTGCAACCCTTATAAAAAAGGCAATGAATTATAAAGTAAAATTATTCTCGGGTTCTTCCACTCATACTTTGTCTGAAAAAATCAGCAAAAGTTATGGCCAAGAGTTAGGAAAAGTGTCTCTTCTTCGCTTTAGCGATGGGGAAATCCAAACTTCCTATGAAGAAACGGTACGTGGAAGTGATGTGTTTATCATCCAATCAACCATGCCTCCTACCGACAATTTATTTGAGCTTTTATTGATGATTGATGCCGCTAAACGTGCTTCAGCTCATCAAATTATAGCTGTTTTACCTTATTTTGGGTATGCCCGTCAGGATCGTAAAGACCAACCCCGTGTTGCTATTGGGGCAAAAATGGTGGCCAACATGCTGGCAGCTGCAGGTGCGACTCGCATCATTACCATGGACTTACATGCCGATCAAATTCAAGGATTCTTTGATTTCCCGGTTGATCATTTATACGCTTCTTCTATTTTTTTACCTTATATCCAAAGTTTGAATTTGCCTAATTTAACAATGGCAGCGCCAGACATGGGTGGTTCGAAAAGAGCAAATGCATATGCAAAGTTTTTGAAATCAGATATCGTTATCTGTTACAAACAACGCGCAAAAGCAAATGTGATTGAGAGCATGACCGTAATTGGTGACGTAGAAGGAAAAGACATTGTATTAGTAGATGACTTAATTGACACTGGCGGAACATTAACAAAAGCGGCTGACATGATGTTGGACAGAGGAGCAACCAGCGTAAGAGCTGTTTGTACACATGCGGTATTGTCGGGCAAAGCATACGAAAACATTGAAAAATCAAGAATTTTGGAGTTGGTGGTAACTGATACCATTCCATTGACTCAACAATGCAGTAAAATAAAAGTATTGTCGGTTGCCGATTTATTTGGAAAAGTGTTACACAGTGTTCACAGCTTCGAATCCATTAGCTCCAATTTTATTGTAAGCTAAAACTATTAATCCACCTTCGCTAAAGCTTTGGTGGACAAAGACATTGCACCGAATATATATAAACGTTGATTGGGTGGTGCAACAATCAACAAACAAATAAAATAAACAAAATGAAATCAGTATCTATTAGCGGTTCGCCACGCGCGAACGTAGGGAAAACAGATGCAACAGCTTTGAGAAATGCAAAGCGAGTACCATGTGTATTGTACGGAGGTAAAGAGCAAGTTCACTTTTCTGTGTTAGAAGCAGACTTTAAAGACTTGATTTATACACCACATGTAAACACAGTGGACTTAGACGTTGAAGGAAAAAAATTCAAAGCTATATTACAAGAAGCACAATTCCATGCTGTTAAGGACAACCTTTTACACGTTGACTTTTTAGAAGTTATTGCCGGAAAACCGGTAACAATGAACATCCCTGTTAAAACAACCGGAACATCTCCGGGAGTTCGAAATGGTGGTAAATTGAACAAAAAATTAAAAACTTTAAGAGTAAAAGGCTTAGTAGAAAAAATGCCTGATACAATTGAAATCTCTATCAGCAAAATGGAAATCGGTGACGGTGTTCGTGTTAGTGATTTAAAAATTGATGGATTAACATTTTTGAATGCTGCTAACGTAACGGTAGTAAATGTTCAAGTAACACGTGTTGCTGTTGAGGAGGTTAAAACTGCTGCCCCAGCTGCTGCTGCTGCTGCCGCACCTGCTGCTGCCGCTGCTGCTAAGCCAGCTGCTAAAAAATAGTTTTTCTTAACATTAATAAAACCCCGAGTTCTTACCTCGGGGTTTTTTATTTTCGTAATTTTGGGATATGAGCAAGTTTTTAATTGTTGGATTGGGAAACATTGGAGAAGAGTATGAAAATACCCGTCACAATATCGGATTCACTATTTTAGATGCAATTGCTAAAGAAAATAATTTTAAATTTAGTGTTGACAAGTTTGCTTCTACTGCAACATATAAGTTTAAAGGGAAAACATTGATTTTAATAAAACCTTCTACTTATATGAACTTAAGTGGAAAAGCTGTAAATTATTGGATGCAAGCAGAAAAAATACAGAAAGAAAACATTTTAATTCTTACGGATGACTTAGCTTTGCCATTCGGCTCGGTAAGGATGAAAGGAAAAGGAAGTGATGGCGGACACAACGGCTTAAAAAGTATTCAGGAAACATTGACAACTTCTGAATATGCTCGCTTACGTTTTGGAGTAGGAAATGAATTTGCAAAAGGAAAACAAGTAGATTATGTTCTTGGGAAATGGGATACGGAAGAGCAAAAAACATTAGATGCTAGAATAAAACTAGCCATTGAAATGGTTCAAGGGTTTGCAACAATAGGATTACAACGCACCATGAGTGCATATAATAATAAATAATTTAAAAAAACTAAACATGAAAAAAAATCTACTCATTATCGCAATTCTTTTTTCGGGCATTTTGAATGCTCAACTTTTATACACCTTTGATAGTGTAAAAACTACTTCCGGAACAACAGACCCAAGCTTTGTTCCTTTAGCAACAGGATTAACTTGCGGAAGTTTTACTGCAACAGGAACACCCGCAAATTCATTGGCTGCTTTTCGTTTTAATTTTGCTGGCTGGGCAACAGGTTCAGTCGGTGGAATTGGAGACACATTATTTTCAGGAATGACAGGAAGCACCAATACTGCTGAGTATTATGAAGTAACCCTAACTCCGGATGCAGGATATGCCATTACAGGCGACTCGATAAAATTTAGTTTCGAGCGTTCCGGAACAGGTGTAAGAACTTATGCTGTTCGTTCAAGTCTAGATGGTTATACTGCAAATTTAACAGCCGTTTATGGTTTACCCACAACAAACGTAGATGTACAAGCAGGAAACATTTTCTTTCTTAAAAGAGACATCCTAACAACACAAAATAGAAATATTATTGTTTTAGGTCCTTCGTTTACCAACTTAACAAGCGCTGTCACATTTCGCTTTTATGGGTGGAATTCTGAAGCAGGAACAGGAACTTTTAGCATCGACAATGTAAATTTTATCGGAAGCTCTTCTTTGGCAACAAGCGTTGCTGAAAAAAACAATACACCTATTAATCTGTATCCAAACCCAACTTCAACCGGAATTGTTACACTTGATTTAATGGAAGCTATTGGGAAGTCAACCATTATCGTTTACGACATTGTTGGCAGTGTTGTTTTCACAAAAGAGGCGAAAGCAAATACAAAACAAGCAATTGATTTGTCGAACCATGCTAACGGAAGTTATTTTGTGACCGTTAAAAATGATACTGAAACAATTACTAAAAAAATTATTGTTGCTAAATAAATTTTAGCAACTCATTAGGAAACGTCAAGAGCAAACCTCTTGACGTTTTTGTTTTTATCTTTGTAATACACTTGGAAAAATCTGAACACATATCCTCTCTTGTAAAAGCTCTTCCCGATAATCCGGGCGTTTATCAATATTATGATGTTGAAGGAAAAATCATCTATGTTGGAAAAGCAAAAAACCTAAAGAAAAGAGTTTCTTCGTACTTCAACAAAGATCAATCGGAAAACGGGAAAACACAAATTCTTGTAAAAAAGATTGTCGATATCAAATTCATTATTGTTGACACCGAACTGGACGCGCTTCTTCTTGAAAACAATCTCATAAAAAAATACCAGCCCCGTTATAATGTTTTATTAAAAGACGACAAAACCTATCCGTGGATTTGCATTAAGAACGAACGCTTTCCTCGCGTATTTACAACACGCAACATTGTGAAAGACGGCTCCCTTTATTTTGGTCCGTACGCCTCTGTTAAAGTAATGCACACGGTTTTAGATTTGATAAAACAACTATTTAAATTGCGTAATTGCAACTTAAACTTATCAGAAGAAAATATCAAAGCAAAAAAATTTAAAGTATGTTTAGAATACCATATTGGTAATTGCAAAGCTCCCTGCATTGCCAATGAAAGTGAAGAAGAATACAATCAAACCATTGCCAACATTAAAGAAATTGTCAAAGGAAACATCAGCACCGTATCCAAACACTTAAAAACATTACTGAACGAACATGTTGGGAAGTTAGAATTTGAAAAAGCACACACCATCAAAGAAAAAATTGATGCCTTAGAAAAATTTCAAAGCAAATCAACAGTCGTTAGCCCTACCATTACTAACGTAGATGTTTTTTCAATTACATCGGATGAAAAAACGGCCTATGTCAATTTTTTAAAAGTAGTAAACGGGTCCATCATTCAAGGACATACCATTGAGTTGAAAAAGAAATTAGATGAAAGCAATCAAGAATTATTATCCCTTTCAATTGTGGAATTGCGCGAACGTTTTCATAGCGATGCCAAAGAAGTAATCGTTCCCTTTGAAATAGAAACTGAATTTCCAGGAATCGAATTCATCATCCCACAGCGAGGTGATAAAAAACATTTACTAGAACTTTCCGAAAGAAATGTAGAATATTACAAAAGGGAAAAAATAAAACAAGAAAGTCTGGTTGACCCCGAAAGACACACCAAACGCATTCTGGAACAAATGAAAAAAGATTTGCGCTTAACAGAAGAGCCCAGACACATTGAATGTTTCGACAACTCGAATTTTCAAGGAGCTTACCCTGTTGCTGCAATGACCGTTTTTAAAGATTGCAAACCCAGCAAAAAAGATTACCGTCATTTTAATATAAAGACAGTAGAAGGGCCAGACGATTTTGCTTCGATGGAAGAAATTATTTACAGAAGGTATAAACGTGTTCAAGAAGAAAATCTATCAATGCCACAACTAATTGTAATTGATGGTGGAAAAGGACAACTAACCTCTGCTTTGGAAAGTTTAGATAAACTAGGCTTGAGAGGCAAAGTAGCAATTATAGGAATTGCAAAAAAATTAGAAGAAATATATTTTCCTGGGGATTCTATTCCTTTGTATTTAGATAAGAGAAGCGAGTCGTTAAAAATAATTCAACAAATCAGAGATGAAGCACATCGCTTTGGGATTACACATCATCGAAGCAAGCGAGATAAAGGAACTTTAAAAACAGAGCTAACAGAAATAAAAGGAATAAGTGATACCTCCGCTCAAAAATTATTATCGCATTTCAAATCTGTAAAAAAAGTAAAAGAAGCTTCTGAAAATGAATTAGAAGGTGTTATAGGAAAAGCAAAGGCGAAAACAATTATCGATTACTATAAACAACAACCTTAAAATTGTCGTACAGCAACTTCTTCTTACCAGGATTCCACAAGTAGATAGAAACAATATCATTTGCATTATAAAATGCAGGAATGGTAAAATAAAACATTCCATTTTGAGCTTGCGTTTTCTCTTTGTAAAAATCACTCAACAAATAACTTTGATAGTATCTTGTTTTCCCTTCATTAGCAATTGTGAGAACCATTTTAATGCCTGAAATGTCGTCCGAAATAAAATCAACAGACGTTTTAACAGATATGTTTTCTTTGCTTTTTAGCTCGTTCGCTCCAACTTCATAAGACACACCGTATTCTGTTATGGAATCTAAAGATGCAGCAGATGAATGAAAAGGTTCCGAATAAACAATATTTACTGTTGCTTTAAAATGTCCGACCTCAGTATTTTCAAAATCTGAAAGTTCGTTCATCAAACATTTTTTCTTATCCAATTGAAGCAACTCTTCAACAGATTTCTTTTTTAATGTTTTACTTCTCTTATAGACCGTAATTTTCCCATTTCCAGCAAGTGGCTCAAGTACATAAGCTACTATGGGGTAATATTTTATTACATCTGAAAATAAAAATTGATCCTGAATAACCACATAATCCCACTTTGCCCAAAACAATGCAAGAGCTGCATTGTCCCTGTTGGTCTGATAAACCGTATATCCTTTTCTGTTCATCATATACAATGGAATATTTGTAGAGTATGCATCAATCACTAACATTCTCGCATCTTTTGAAATTCCGATGGAATCCAAAAAGCTTTCTGCCCCCTCAAAATTTCTTCTGGTAATTTCCGCCCTGTCTAAGTTATTATATGCATATCTATCAAACTGATTTTTTCTGGAATCTCCATACATAAACATAATGCAAATGAAAGTAATAAAAAAGAAACCCAATATTCGACTCTGTTTTCCAATATCAACATTCTGAATGGAAAGCAGGAATAGTAAAACAATAGGAACAAAAAGCGAATCCAAAAAATAATAATCGTGATCAAAATACTGACAGGCCATCAATAAAAAATAAAGCACCGCTCCTCCTCCAACAATAAATAGGCTGAACCACATTTCCTTATTTTTCAAGAACTTGTTTTTTCTTACTGCAATTATGGTGCAAGCCATTGATATGAAAAGTAAGACGTAATGCCAAAAAGTAAAGTATTGAAATAGCCAATGCTGGTAAATAAATTTTATGATTATTGCCAATTCACGAAAACTTTTTGCCGGGAGAAATCTATCCAAGAACATATTGCCATAAAGAAGCCCTAGGTGAACATTGTACAAATAATATCCTACAAAGAGTCCAAAGGTCAAAAGAAATCCAAATAATTCGTGACGAATAATTTTCCTCTGCTGAAATGCCCAATAGATTTGTTGAAGAAGTAAACCAAAAATAAAAACGAAAAATGGAAAACGAATCATTGCTGCTAGAAAAAAGAAAAAGATGCTTATGAAAAAATCTTTTTTCTTTCCTTCCGACTTATAGTTGTAAAAAAAATAATAGGCAATAAATACAAATGCTATTGCTGGAACACAAGGAATAAAGCCAGTTTGATAATAAGTGTATAAAGGAGAAAGAAAAACAAAAGCAACTACAATCCACGATTTCAATTCAGATGCGGTAATTTTTTTTGCAAGCAGATATAAAAACACTAATCCTATAATGCTAACACAAAGCATATATATTCTAAAAACAAAAGGTGCTGTTGTTCCAAAAATTTTCATAAGAATCGCTACAACAAATTCGTTCAGCGGAAAATCCATTCGGGTAATTCCATCAACTGTTTGTAAATTAAACGTAGCAGGATGAAAAACATCAAAGCCATTATTTAAAAACTGCAATGAAATAGCATAGCGTTCACTTTGCGTCCAAGCATGGATAAAAGAAGGAGGAAGAAAAATTGTTGTGTGATACAACAATAAACTTATGCCCAACAGAAACAATACAAGCAAGAGCATTGACTTTTTATTGGAGAAACTCATTCCTGAATTTTTTTAAGATAATTTATCGGTCAGCAATTTCATTTCAATTGTCGGAGAAATTTTTTCGTAAACAATATTATACACTGCATCCGTGATTGGCATATCTACTTTATACTTTTTGTTAATTTCGTATATACATTTTACTCCATAATATCCCTCAGCAACCATGTTCATTTCTAATTGAGCATATCTAACCGAATAACCTTTCCCAATCATGTTTCCAAACATACGGTTACGGCTGAATTGTGAATAAGCAGTTACCAACAAATCGCCAAGGTAAGCCGAACTTTTAATGTCTCTATCGATTGGATGAACCACATCTACAAATGCTTTTATTTCTTGAATCGCATTTGAAATCAATACTGCTTGAAAATTATCTCCGTAACCTAAACCGTGACAAATTCCACTCGCAATAGCAAAGACATTTTTCAAAACAGCTGAAAATTCTGTTCCAAAAATATCATCCGAAACGGTTGTTTTGATGTAACGACAATTCAGTTGAGATGCAACATACATAGCGCTTGCTGTATTTTGAGACGCAATGGTTAAATAGGATAATTTTTCCATTGCTACTTCTTCTGCGTGACAAGGACCTGTAATAACTCCAATGTCTTCAAAGGGAATATTGTATATCGTGTTAAAAAATTCACCTACAATTAAATTGTGCTCCGGAACAATCCCTTTGATTGCAGAAAATACTTTTTTATTTTTAAAATCAGCTTCGGTTAATTCGTTTAATGCTTCTTTCAAAAATGCTGATGGAACAGCCATAATTAATATGTCTGCATTTGCAACTACCTCTTTTAAATCAGCACTTAATGCCAACTTATTAGTTTCAAATTCAACAGATGTTAAGTAATTGGGGTTGTGTTTGTGTTTTTTAATATGGTCGATTACCGTTTGGCTTCGTATCCACCAATGCACTTCTTTTGCATTGTTGCACAACATTTTTACTATTGCTGTTGCCCAACTTCCTCCGCCAATTACTGCTATTTTATGTGATTCACTCATGAGTAGTCATTAAATATTGTCCTAATTTATGTTTTTTAAATGAAATACTATAAAAAATAATATCCTGCACTTCCTAACAAAACTAACCAGATTAATCCTACAAGCAAATAGCTTTTGTTTTCTTTAATCCAAATCACACTTAACACTATCATCAAGATTGCAAATACAGAATATGAAACCACTCCTCCTATGACAACAGCTGTGTTTTTATATGCAAATTCTACAGTATGTTTTCCTTTCGGAAAAACAATTGACATCGTCATATAATTGGAAAGGTAAATTTCTGTCTCTGTTCCATCAACAAATGCCTTCCAGCCGGTGTATTGATTTTGCAACAAGGTTAACATTTGGGGGCTGGAAGAATTTCCTTCTACACTAATTTTATCAGGTTCATAAGAAATAATTTTTGCCTCAATAGAATTATTCTGAGATGGATTTATTTGAGAGGCGATTCCTGCAAAATCGTTTGTGTTTAAAACGATTGTTTTATGAGAAATACTAATCTTCTTATTCTTTAATTCTGATTCTGAAAAAATATCGTCAGAGAAATACACCAGTGGATTGTGCAACATTGAATCATACAAAGGACGCAATGAATCTAACATCATGCCCTGATTTTTAAAACAAAATGAATTGAATACGTCTGCGGAAATACGCTTGTGAAACACACTTGTATTTCGATACAGTCCGTGCTTTTGCCCAATTTCTTCGGTGTTTTCAGAAACATTATTCATCGCAGGTATTGGAAATCCTTTTGGTAAAGTTGCAACATAATCGTGAAGTTCTTTGGGTGATGTTTGTGAAAAACCAACATACGCAAGATTCAATTGAGTTGCTACTATCATATCTAAAACCACAAATAGTGAAATGATTGTTAAACGGTATTTTTCTGCTGCTTTTATAATTACTATTAAAAGTGCAACCAACAAGAGCAACTGAATGCTTCCTTGTAAAACAATACTTTGATAAAAATTAGCAGCTTTGATAAAATCAAAAATAGTTTCGTACTCTGCAAAAAAGAAATAGGATGCACCATTATTTTGTACAACAGCAGTAATCATTAGGATTAGCAGAATGCCAATCAACACCGAAATGATTTTCACCAATTTATTTTTGCTAATTACAAACGTAGAAAGGGTAAATGCAAGTTGTTTTCCGCCTAACAGCAATAAAATCAAAATGGAAAACAAACTGAAATAACTAGGAAAACGGAACAAATTCATAAACGGGAAAACGCTATATAGAACTTTATGCACAGGGAAATATGACCCAAATGATGCAAGCAAACAAACGGATGCAAATGCCAGCAATACTTTTTCAATTCCGGTTTTGCTTCTGATAAGTGCTAAAATAATGAACGGTAAAATAATTATTCCGACATACACATTACACATCGAAGGATCGGTATTGTAAAAATCGGTGCTGTTGATTGTGGAGAAAGGAACGAATAAGGAAAGTAAAGATTGTGGTGACAACGGATTGAGGGATGCACTTTTATAATCCATTCCACTCAATCTGTCGATGTAAGGCCGAACTTGAAAGAACACAACAAATACAACCGTAGAAAGAGTGGTGGTTAAAAAAACAAAAAGAGCATTGAGTTTTAATAATTGAAAAACAATTTCTTTCTTTTTTTCTCGTATCGCAACTATTATAAAATATCCTCCGATTGCCGAAAATAAATACACAAGTATAAATGTAAACGTGTGATTCCCTCCAGTGAGATTAAAGAATAAAAACAAGGAAGCATAAATCGCATACTTGTACGATTTAGTAATATACATCTTATAATAATTCAAAATAATGAATGGCAACCAAGCGGCACCAATCACAGCATAAAAATGTTGAACATGTGCTACAAAAAAACCACTCAACATATAGCAGACTCCTGTTATAAATGCTACCTTTTTATTTTCGTGAAAACAGAGAGATAAAAAATACATTCCAACTCCAGCCATAAAAACATAGAACACAAAAAGCAACTGAACCACATAATTGGATTGTCCAATTGTGCTTCCCAAGATTAAGGATTCTAAATACCAGGATGGGCCTTGCAAGTCAGCATGAATTGGATAACCGAGTTGTTGATACGGATCCCAAAATGGGAAAACATGATTTTGTAAAGACTCGGAAATATAATGTCGCCAAGGAATCCAGCAATTAATCATATCGTGTGTTACTGAGTATTTCAAAAATGAAATCTGCCAATAACCCACAATTGCAACAATCAGCAATAAGGTGATGTAAATGAAATGAGCGTTTTTTGCTTTTTGTTGTTCGAACAACATGCAAGAATTTTTATGATATAACCTAAACAGATTGAAAAACCGGACCTTCTCTCTTCACCATATTTTTCTCAGTTAAAGAAGTCAATATTTTATTCAATTGGTTTTTTGAAATTCCTGTTGCTTCACTAACAGTTGCAACCGTTGCCTGATTTTGTTTTATCACTTCATCAAACACTTTTTGTTCTTCAGCACTTAAAACTACAGCCTCAACTTTTGTCACACTAACTGCAGTCGAAGTGTCTTCCGGTCGCATTTGTGGAAAAAACAATACATCTTGAATAGAAACATTGTTTGTCATAATCATTGCCAAACGGTCGATTCCAATACCAATTCCGGATGTTGGAGGCATGCCATATTCCAAAGCACGTAAAAAATCATGGTCGATAAACATGGCTTCATCATCGCCACGTTCCATCAATTTAATTTGTTCTTCAAATCGTTCGCGCTGATCAATTGGATCGTTTAACTCCGAATACGCATTTGCTAATTCTTTCCCGTTTACCATCAATTCAAAACGCTCCACCAATCCTGGTTTACTGCGGTGTTTTTTGGTAAGCGGACTCATCTCCACAGGATAATCTGTAATGAATGTTGGTTGAATATAATTTCCTTCGCATTTTGCCCCGAAAATTTCATCAATCAATTTTCCTTTTCCAATATTGTCTGCAACATCAATGTGTAAAGTTTTACAAGTATCACGCAATTGATTTTCATCCATTCCGCTGATATCTATTCCAGTAAAGTCTTTGATAGAATCAAACATGGTAATACGTTTGAACGGACGTTTGAAATCAATCATTTTATCTCCAACAGGAACAACGGTTGTTCCATTTACATCGATGGCAATTTTTTCCAACAACTCTTCCGTTACATCCATCATCCAATTGTAATCTTTATAAGCAACATACAATTCCATTACAGTGAATTCCGGATTGTGTGTTCGGTCCATTCCTTCGTTACGGAAATTGCGAGAGAATTCATACACACCATCAAAACCACCAACAATTAATCGTTTTAGGTATAGTTCATTGGCAATACGTAAATACATTGGAATGTTTAATGTGTTGTGATGAGTTGTAAACGGACGAGCGGATGCACCTCCTGGAATAGCTTGTAAAACGGGAGTATCCACTTCTAAGTATCCTTTTTCATTATAAAAATCACGAATGGTATTTACCATTTTTGTGCGTTTCACAAACGTTTCTTTTACTTTCGGATTAACAATCAAATCGACATAACGCTGACGGTAACGAAATTCCGGATCTGTTACTTCATCATGTGCGTTGCCCTGATCGTCAATTTTCACTGTAGGCAATGGACGTAAGGATTTGCTCAACATTTTGAATGCTGTTGCATGGATGGAAATTTCACCCACTTTCGTTACAAACACATAACCTGTGATTCCAACAATGTCTCCTAAATCGGTATGTTTTTTAAATAATAAATCAAATGTGCTTCTGTCTTCTTCTGTTCCAATATCATCTCTTCGAATATAAACTTGAATACGACCGGTTGCATCTTGCAAACTCACAAAACACGCCTTTCCCATATCACGATTACTCATGATTCGTCCAGCGATGCTGATATTTTTGTATTCTTCTGCCTTTTCAGGAGTATAATTTTCTAAAATGCTTTTCGCTGTAGCATTGATCTCCACCAAGGCTGCAGGATATGCATCAATTCCCATTTTGGTAATCTCTTCTAATTTTGCTCTACGTAATAATTCTTGTTCGCTTAACTCGATACTCATTTTTTGTTTCTTAAATTATTATAATATGTGCAAATATACAAGCAATAGGACTTTAATAGATGCATTAATTTGTCTTTTTTTAAGCTTTTATTTAACTGAAATTCGTATTTTTACTGCCCTTGAAGACCAAATTACGATATGAAAACATTAGTCGCGAATTTTTCAAAACAATTAACAGAAGCCATTGCTATTGGTAGCAATGCAAAACTGACTGCTGCTTCAAACAAAATTTCAACCGTGTTGATATGCGGTTTGGGCGGCTCTGGCATTGGCGGAACCATTGTTGCGGAACTGGTAGTCGGAAACGCAACTGTTCCTATCAATGTGACTAAAGGTTATTTTATTCCTGCTTATGTGAATGAAAACACATTGGTGATTATCTCCTCTTATTCAGGCAATACGGAAGAAACCTTGAATTGCATGGAATTAGCGATGGCTAAAAATGCAAAAATTGTTGGGATTACATCAGCAGGAAAAGTGTTGGAAACATGTAAATCAAAAAACTTTGATTGTATTGTTGTCCCTGGCGGAATGCCTCCTCGCTCTTGTTTAGGATATTCGTTAACACAATTGTTTTTTGTACTTGGATTTCATAAAATCATAAACAATAATTATAAATCGGAGCTGGAAGCAGCAGTGAAATTAATTGATTCCGAAGAACAAACAATTATTACAGAAGCGACCGCAATTGCTCAAAAAATAAAAGGTAAAATTCCTGTTATATACGCAAGTACATATAATGAAGGAATTGCCATTCGTTTTCGTCAGCAGTTGAACGAAAACTCAAAAGTACTTTGCTGGCACCAAATTGTTCCAGAAATGAATCACAATGAATTGGTGGGCTGGACAGAGAAAAATGACAACTTAAGTGTTTTGTTTTTCTTAGATAAAGATGATTACTCACGTAATTTAGCACGTGTAGACATCAATAAAGAAGTAATTAAAAATTACGCTTCTAGCATCACCGAAATATATTCTAAAGGAAATTCTATTATCGAAAAAGCAATTTACTTCATTCACTTAGGCGACTGGATTTCTGTTGCTCTGGGCGAAATGCGCGGTATTGATTTAATGGAAGTGAATGTGATCAATCAGTTGAAATCGAAGTTGTCGGAGCTGTAGTTTCGGAGCTTAATTATCATCCATAGTGTCATCCCTTGCCACGACACGGGATCTGCCAAATGAACAGCGAGATGATCAACAAACAGATTCCGTGTCGTAGCACGGAATGACGTTACGAAAATGTTATCATGCAAAAAGTACGTTTCATAGATCTTGGTTTAATCGACTACAAAAAAGCTTGGGATTACCAAGAAGAGTTGTTTGCTGAAGTAATCAAAACAAAAGTTGAGAACCGCACCGCTTCTCCTAACTCCGCTCTCCCGACTCCCAACTACCTCCTTTTTTGTGAGCACCCACACGTTTATACCCTTGGAAA